>NZ_JBZAYZ010000027.1:0-6295 GCF_058242705.1 Clostridium pabulibutyricum | reverse complement strand
TACTTTTGGGACTATATGAAAACTAGAGATATCAATGCTTTTGGCAATAAGTACTCCAACTTTTTGGATATCTGTTTTTGAAGTGGGATATATTCAAAGTGGCTCTGACATTTATGTGCGTCGTTTTGTTGGATGTGTCTTATCCTGCTTTTTATTTTGTACTTGTTGGATACGATGTATAAGTGTACCCTTAATAAATTTTGTTTTTTTATTTCTTGAATATCTGGACTAATTTATTTTTATGTGCTTAAAATTCGTGTAGAGGCTTTATATTGACAATTTAATTTGTTATGCATATAAAAGTATGTCTTTATGGTTAAAGTTGTTTAAAATGGCTTAAAATTAATTTTAGAGCTATGTTGTGAATTTAATATGTGCTTTTATTTTTTTTGTTTATGTAATTGTGTATTGATTTTGTTTTTAAATTATATTAACATAAAAGTAATTAATTGGTAATTTCTTTACTTTTATGTGGGGGTATTTATAAAAATGAATGGTGATGAATATAAAAAACTAAATATTGACGAGAGGGTCAAATTTTTAAATTTAGAGCTTCAGAAGGGGAATAGCTTGTCTTTTATTTTTACCAAGCTTCTAGGGGTCTCTAAGAGCCAATCAGGCATTATTAAAAAGAATGGGTATGTGTTTGTGAATAATCAATTTGTTAAATTTAAAGAACTGCCGGGGTGTCCGAAACCTAAGAATCCGGAATTTAAAAATCCTGTTCGCGTCGGTCGTCCTCCTTCTGATGTTGAAAAGTGCAGTGCTAATTTGGTTTTGAATAAAAAAGAATATAAGCTTTTGCAGGTATACGCCCTTTTGCATGATATAAGTGTTAGTGGAATAATAAATGATTTTATAACTAGGTTTGTAAAATCTAAGAATTTGGATTTGAATATCATTAAAAAATAAAAATGCACTTTTAAAAGTGCATTTTTATTTTTTAATGATATGGATAATGGTTGTGTCGATTTTTTTTATGTTGACTAATTTATTTTAGCATAGATTTTTTAGCATAAATTTCGATTTTTTTGCTTGATATTCTTATTGAGCATTTTTTGAAAAAAAATAGGCCTTGCGAAGGCCCTATTTTAGCCGATTTTTTGCTAAAAAAAATCGAGTTTTTTCTTAACTTGATACTATAGAAACAACAGCGATTTATTTTTATATATCGTAAAGTCTTGATTTATCTAGCTTTACGATATATATTTTGACACTAAAAATCCCTAGTGGTAAAATTTTAATTGTCAAAGTCAAAATTTTATAAACACTAGGGGATTTTTATACGTTCCCTAACGAAAAGATTTTACAGTGATCTTACAACAATTTTAACGAAAGAAGTTAGATTCAGTATGTAAAATCCTAACGAAAGGAGCTAGACTTTTATTGTATATTAATAATACCAAAAAAACTGATGAAAAACAAATTCAAATACTGCATGATTACACAACTGCTGGAAAGAAGATAGATTGGGTTGATAAGAAAAAAAGGAATTTGCTTCTGGCAGATAGTTATAAAAGGCTTGGACTCAAGAAGTCATATATTGTTCGTGATTGCAGTACTCTTTTACAGTATAAAGTTTTTAAGGACGGTGTGAGGAAGTTGCATGGATTGAATTCCTGTAGGGATAGATTGTGTCCGTTGTGTGCGTGGAGACGTTCATTGAAGCTGTTTGGACAAGTCTCAAAAATTATGAATAAAGCACTTGAAAATAGAGATTACAGGTTTATTTTTCTTACGCTGACGTGTGAATCTGTACAAGCTTGTGATTTGGACAAGACTTTGGATAATTTGTTTAAAGCTTTTAAAAAAATGAGTGAGAGAAAAATTTTTAAAAGGTCTGTTAAGGGTTGGTTTAGGGCTTTGGAGATAACACATAATTTGAGAAACGATACATATCATCCTCATTTTCATGTGATACTTATGGTGAATAAAAGTTATTTTACCGATAAAGATTATTATATTTCTCAAAATGACTGGGTTGAGTTATGGAAAAGTTGTTTGAAGGTAGACTACACTCCTATAGTTGATGTTAGAGCTTTTAAAGCTTTAGGTGAAAAAGTAGTTAAAAAAAGTGTGGCCGAAGCTGCAAAGTATACTGTAAAGGATAATGATTATTTGATTTATGGTGATGAAAAAACAACGGATGAAATTGTTAAAACTTTAAATTATGTTTTGAAGGGTAGAAGGCTTGTTGCCTTTGGTGGGGAACTTAAAAAAATACATAAAGCTTTAAATCTTGATGATATAAAAGACGGAGATTTGGTTCATGTTAATGATGATGATGAAGTGGAATTGAGGGAAGACGTGGACTATGTTATTGAAAGTTATAAGTGGAATATAGGTTATAAGCAGTATGTAAAAATTGATTAGAGGGGGGGTTCCTTTGGATATAGCACAAATTGAAAATTTATATAAATTAAATGGATTGAATGATTTTGAGTTGAAAAATACAGATGATTTGTTGAGGGTTCATGGATTTGATTATGAAAAAATTGATGGATACAATAGGCTTGATGATTTAAATAGAACTTTTTATAAAAAGTTTATAGTTAAGTTTTTTAATGCTCAATTTTTAGAAGTAAGGTCTCAAATAGTGCCTGGAAGTATTAATTTCGTGGAAGATATATTGTATTTGGGTAAAGAAAATATTGAAGATGATGAGTTTGTACCTTTGGGTGGAACTGTTAATGCTATTTGCAGAAATGGTTTAAAATTAGTAATACATACATGGAGAGATAAAGAGTATAAACACCTTGATATTTTAGAAAATGAAGTGGATGATTATTTGAGATTTGAGTGTGAAATAAATGATAAAAATGAATGGTTGCATGTAATTAAAAATGGTGAGGAATGGTATTAAGCAGGATTATGGGAGGAATACTCCACCCTTCCTGTTAGGGCATTAAAAATTCCCTAAAACCCTGTATAACTTAGGGGGATTCTCCCCCTAAAACTCCGTTGCAATTTGAACATAGAATTAAAGTGCTATCGGAGCTGATAGCACTTTTGTAGTTAGTGGTAATCTTAGAAGTTATAAAAGACATATTTTGATTATATCATATCCCTTTAATTTATTAAGGGCGCACTTATATACCGTATCCGGTGTGTGCGAAATTTTTTATAAAAATTTATTAAAAAGTAAAATATAAAACGCACCGTACACATGAATTTTTTTATGTACACGGTGCGTTTTATCTCTATTGTAGAATTGCTTAAAGACTTAACTATAAATAGTATAAAATTGAATTATATGAATGACAAGTGTTGAAATGTTATTGTAAATAGCATTTAATATTATTTTTAATAACATTTTGATGTTTTAACGTTGAATACATCTATAAATTTAGTGTATACTATGATTAGAAAAACAGTACATGAGATGTATTGCCATCAAGGGATGCGGCTTATCCCTGGCAAAAATAAGCACTGGACGCGCATCCAGTGCTTATCTCGTTGGAATTAAAAACTAAGGTAATATGTTTCTCTGCGTATTGGCTGAAATGGAATTTTTATAGTTTTTAATTCTTTAGTTTTATTTTTTAGTATCAGTATAAGTCTACTCTACCTAGGCTAATACCGATAACTAGGAATATAATAGCTACTTTCAAGTAAGATAAAAACTTTTTCATCTTATCGTTTTCGCTTGTGTATTCTCCAATTTGTATTAAGCCCAGGAGAGCAGAAAAACAGATTAAGTACATGAGATATATCACCACCTTTGTGAGCAGAGATATTACCATGTTTTATATTATAATATATTTAATACTTGATTTAATAATTAATTAATTCTATTGAATAATGTTTATATTTTGGAGTAAAAACGCACCGTGTACATGAAATTTTTCATGTGTGCGGTGCGTTTTTGGTTTAGTTGCTTGATAGAGTTTTGTGGGAGGCAAATTGCCGGACGTCAAAGAAAAAAACAATTTTTAATTGTGTTTCGCCTCATGCGAATTTTTCTTATGACGCAAAATCTACTTACTTGTTAAGTAGATTTTGTAGAGGCAATTTGTCTCCCTACTTTTTAGATATAATATGTATTACTGTTGAAGTATTGTAAATACTAAGTTTTTGTATTAAAATCACTCTATTTTTTTAGTATAAGACTTTGATATTCTTGCATTTATAGTTGTTGAGTATAGTAATTTTAATTTGATTTTCTTTTTTTCAATATTATTTTTTCATATAGTTTTTCTATTATTTTAAATGTTATTAGTGTTAGAATATATAAAGCAAATAGGTATATTGATGTCCATAGTATACCTTCTTTTTTTATGACTAGTTTACTGTTAATTGAGAAGTGTGAGTATGTTATTGTATATAATAGTATTACTAAATACATTAGTATAAATTCCATTATGTTTTGTTTTATTCCTTTGTTTTTTTCTAATATTGAATTGAAAATTAAAGCAGTAATGATTATTACTGATATTGTTAGTATCATGAATTTAATTATAGTGATTATGAGGTCAAAGTTGTTAGTTCCATTGATTATTATGAGATTTGTTTTTGATATTATTAATATGGCTTTACAAAATATAGTTACTGGAATTGCAATTATACCTATACACATTGCTATTACTATAATAATAGCAAATATTTTATCATTTAAAGTATATTTGTCTCTTTTTGTCATATTTAACCATCTCCATCCAAAAAAGTAGTATAATACATATTGTACTAAAAATATACTGTTGGGAGTGGTTATTTTGAAAAACAAATTTGTAATGAAATCTGTTTTGTTTTCTACTTTCTTAATTTTTTTAGGAACTACTGTGGCTCCAGTTACATCAGTTTTTGCAAAGTCGGCATCTAATCCTGTTTCTATTAGTCAAAATGTAAGTGCTGCTAATGTTTCAAAAATAAATACTTATATATCTAGTCATCAAAATGGGACAACTAGTGATTTTATAAAATATGTCTCTACTCTTAATTATAATAATGCATCTCTTTCGAAAAATTCTCTTATACAACCTCAAGGAGTAGTTGGTTATACATTGAAAGCTATAAAAGCTTTTGGATATGTTTGCAGAATTGGAGGGAAAGCACTTAAATATGCGATTGGACCATTATCGCCGTCTAAAGCTAGATTAATTGATCATTATGCCAGAAGAATAGCGTATGCAACTGAACAACTGAGTTCTGGTACCAGGTCTGCTTTAGTATCGGCTTTACATAATGCCGGTGTTCCTGGGAAAATAGCTGAAAATATTGCGGATATAATTATGTCTCTTATATAAATTTGACTGAATGAATATAAATAAAGATTTTTCATTTTGGATAGCTTTGATATTTTCTTGACCATAGATACTTTTATAGTTTGTTTATGTTTTTAATTTTTTTAGTACTAATAAAAATAATTAATATATTGTTGAGATACTGAAAGAGTTTAAACACACCGTTAATATGAAAAAATTTATGTTAACGGTGTGTTTTTGTAGTTAAATTAATAAATAAAATTTTTTAAAAATAGCCTGGCGTCATCAAAACCAGTGTTGTAAAATTCAGCTGCTATGTTGTAAATATAATCTATTAAAGTATTTTCTATATCAAGGCCAAGGTCTTCATCCTGACTTTGAAGTACCTCAATTAAATTTTTTATTTTGGTATTGTCTTTATATAATCCGCCTTTATCCTCAATAAATTTTTCTCTTAAAGTTACTTTTAAATTTTCAATATTGATAATTTCTTTTTCCATTTCCATTACCTCCAAAAATTAATAATTGACTGCTTCAGCCCTTGAAGGTAAACTTAAATCTGTAGGGATGGTCTCCTCCGAGGGGCTGTCTTTAACATTTTTTGATTGATATATTTGATTGATATATAAGTTCAAGTCATTACATCACTTCCTTTGATGGTCTTAGCATAAAATTTCTTTTTTCCCTTTAATCACTCTAAATCAAGAAGCAGAATAAAAAGTCAAGGGCAGAGAAAAAAATTATTTTATTTCTAGCTGATTTACAATCTGCAGAAATAAAATAATTTTTTTCTCTGGCGAAGCGAACCCTTGACTTTTTATCTGCCTTGATAAAATTTTGTGATAAGGGAAAAAGAAATTAATTTTTTGGTGTTGGAGTACTTTTGGGACTATATGAAAACTAGAGATATCAATGCTTTTGGCAATAAGTACTCCAACTTTTTGGATATCTGTTTTTGAAGTGGGATATATTCAAAGTGGCTCTGACATTTATGTGCGTCGTTTTGTTGGATGTGTCTTATCCTGCTTTTTATTTTGTACTTGTTGGATACGATGTATAAGTGTACCCTTAATAAATTTTGTTTTTTTATTTCT
>NZ_JBZAYZ010000026.1:0-11662 GCF_058242705.1 Clostridium pabulibutyricum | reverse complement strand
AACTGAAACATCTAAGTACCCGGAGGAAGAGAAAGAAAAATCGATTTTCTAAGTAGCGGCGAGCGAAAGGGAAAGAGCCCAAACCAGGAACTTGTTCCTGGGGTTCGGGCGGACATAACCGGATAATAGGAAAGTTGAAGAGAGCTGGAAGGCTCCGCCAAAGAAGGTAAAAGCCCTGTAGGCGAAAGCCGAAAAATCCGAGTCCGTACCAGAGTACCACGAGACACGAGAAACCTTGTGGGAATGAGGGAGGACCACCTCCTAAGGCTAAATACTACCTGGTGACCGATAGTGAAGCAGTACCGTGAGGGAAAGGTGAAAAGAACCCCGGAAGGGGAGTGAAATAGAACCTGAAACCGTGTGTCCACAACCGATCGAAGCACTTTAACGTGCGACGATGTGCTTTTTGTAGAACGAGCCAGCGAGTTACGGTATGCAGCAAGGTTAAGCACTTAAGGTGCGGAGCCGGAGGGAAACCGAGTCTTAATAGGGCGGGAAGTTGCATGCTGTAGACCCGAAACCGAGTGACCTATCCATGGCCAGGTTGAAGCGGAAGTAAAATTCCGTGGAGGACCGAACCACGTTGGTGTTGAAAAACCATGGGATGAGCTGTGGATAGCGGAGAAATTCCAATCGAACTCGGAGATAGCTGGTTCTCCTCGAAATAGCTTTAGGGCTAGCGTCGTGAATGAGTAGTGGAGGTAGAGCACTGAATGGGATAGGGGCTGACAACAGTTACCGAACCCTATCAAACTCCGAATGCCATATACTTGAATCACGGCAGTCAGACTGCGAATGATAAGGTCCGTAGTCAAAAGGGAAACAGCCCAGATCATCAGCTAAGGTCCCAAAGTGTAAGTTAAGTGGAAAAGGATGTGGGATTTCTAAGACAACTAGGATGTTGGCTCAGAAGCAGCCACTCATTTAAAGAGTGCGTAACAGCTCACTAGTCAAGAGGTCCTGCGCCGAAAATGTCCGGGGCTAAAACTTACCACCGAAGCTATGGACCCGAAAGGGTGGTAGAGGAGCATCCTGTACGGATTGAAGCAGCACCGGAAGGAGTTGTGGACTGTACAGGAGAGAGTATGCTGGCATAAGTAGCGAGAAATAAGTGAGAATCTTATTGGTCGAAGACCTAAGGTTTCCTGGGGAAGGTTCGTCCGCCCAGGGTTAGTCGGGACCTAAGCCGAGGCCGAAAGGCGTAGGCGATGGACAATCGGTTGATATTCCGATACCGCAGTCATGCGTTTGACAGATGGGATGACGCAGAAGGATAGGATGTGCACACTGTTGGATGTGTGTCTAAGCACTGAGGCAGGTAGAGCTGGAAAATCCGCTCTATCAATGCTGGGGTGTTACAGGGATCCAATTTTGGAGAAGTATCCGATTTCACGCTGCCAAGAAAAGTCTCTATGGAGCAGGGCTGCGCCCGTACCGCAAACCGACACAGGTAGGTGAGGAGAGAATCCTAAGACCATCGGAAGAATTGTTGTTAAGGAACTAGGCAAATTAACTCCGTAACTTAGGGATAAGGAGTGCCCCGAAAGGGGCCGCAGAGAATAGGCTCAAGCAACTGTTTATCAAAAACACAGGTCTCTGCTAAAGCGAAAGCTGAAGTATAGGGGCTGACGCCTGCCCGGTGCTGGAAGGTTAAGGGGAATACTAAGCCGCAAGGCGAAGGTATGAACTTAAGCCCCAGTAAACGGCGGCCGTAACTATAACGGTCCTAAGGTAGCGAAATTCCTTGTCGGGTAAGTTCCGACCCGCACGAATGGCGTAATGATTTGAGCACTGTCTCGACAACAAATCCGGCGAAATTGTAGTGCAAGTGAAGATGCTTGCTACCCGCGATTGGACGGAAAGACCCCGTAGAGCTTTACTGCAGTTTAGCATTGAGTTTCGGTATTGTCTGTACAGGATAGGTGGGAGGCATGGAAACCAGGGCGCTAGCCTTGGCGGAGCCATCCTTGGGATACCACCCTGACAGTACTGGAATTCTAACCGGCGGCCATCACCTGGTCACGGGACATTGTTAGGCAGGCAGTTTGACTGGGGCGGTCGCCTCCAAAAGAGTAACGGAGGCGCCCAAAGGTTCCCTCAGAAGGGTCGGAAATCCTTCGAAGAGCGCAAAGGCATAAGGGAGCCTGACTGCGACACATACAGGTGGAGCAGGGACGAAAGTCGGGCTTAGTGATCCGGTGGTACCTCGTGGGAGGGCCATCGCTCAACGGATAAAAGCTACCTCGGGGATAACAGGCTGATCTCCCCCAAGAGTCCACATCGACGGGGAGGTTTGGCACCTCGATGTCGGCTCGTCGCATCCTGGGGCTGAAGTAGGTCCCAAGGGTTGGGCTGTTCGCCCATTAAAGCGGCACGCGAGCTGGGTTCAGAACGTCGTGAGACAGTTCGGTCCCTATCCGTCGCGGGCGCAGGAAATTTGAGAGGAGCTGTCCTTAGTACGAGAGGACCGGGATGGACTGACCTCTGGTGCACCAGTTGCTCCGCCAGGAGCACAGCTGGGTAGCTATGTCGGGAAGGGATAAACGCTGAAAGCATCTAAGTGTGAAGCCCACCTCAAGATTAGATTTCCCACAGCGTAAGCTGGTAAGACCCCTTGAAGAACACGAGGTTGATAGGTCAGAGGTGTAAGCATGGTGACATGTTAAGCTGACTGATACTAATAGGTCGAGGGCTTGACCAAATAAATTATGATACTGCTGTGCAATTTTCAGGGAATAGAATGATCCCTTGAAAACTACATAATCTGGCGGCAATGACGTGAAGGCAACACCCTTTCCCATTCCGAACAGGCAGGTTAAGCTTCATAGTGCCGAAAGTACTGCAGGGGAGGCCTTGTGGGAGGATAGGTAACCGCCAGGTAAGTATGGTTCACTAGCTCAGTTGGTAGAGCACATGACTTTTAATCATGTTGTCCGGGGTTCAATTCCCCGGTGAGCCACCAAAAGGAAGTATTTTAACATACTTCCTTTTTTTATGTGGAGAATTAGTTCTTATTAAAGTACATTTTTGTTAAAAAATTTATACCTGAAGAGGTTTTAAAGTATTTGGATTTCATGTTTTTTATGCTTTGTATGTCAAGGTTGTCTTCGTAGGCATTTACAAGAAAATCACTTTCTATGAGTATTTGAATGTCTATATCGTCAATATTTTGATAACTGTGATGATTGCCTATTAAGAAGCATATTCTCTCCAGTGTCGACGCTTTAAGGCACACATCTTTAAGAAGTTTTTTTGCAATTGGAGGGCCTTCAATCTCCTGGTAGCTGCCGGCGGAACTATTATATTTTTTTTCACTTTCCTTTATGCCTATATCATGTAATATTGATGAAATTTCAAGAACTTCCATCTGTTCCGTGTTTAAATTTTCAAGTTCCCCTATGCTTTTGCTGAAACTGTAAACTTTAAGTGCATGATTTATTCTTCTTACATCATTTCCAAAATAACTTATCATTTTCTCTGTAATATTACTTATAATATTTTTCATGATTTATTACCTCCAAACAAAATTATAATTAAATTTTAAAAACATATCAAATTTATGTGCTAAAATATTAAATAATGAATTAATTGTGAGGCGGTAGAGTTTAGATGGATGATTTTAAATTTTTTAAGGAAATAAGCGAAGCTCATGCTCCAAGTGGAAGAGAGCATATCCTTTCCGGTATTGTGAAAGAGGCTTTTTGTAAATATGGGAATTCATTCAGTATGAGCAAATTAAATAATATGCGTATAGATAAAAAAGGAAAATATAAAAACAGTGTAATGCTAATGGCTCATTCAGATGAAGTTTTTTTAATGGTTGAAAAAGTTATGGATGAAGGTTTCATTCAATTCAAAGCCATTGGAATAGATCCTAAAAGTCTTGTATCACAAGAGGTTATTGTGCATGGAACAGAGGATATATGTGGAGTTGTTGTTTTAAAAGCAGATTCTTGTGAAATTACTTGTGAAAACATGTATATAGATACATTCATGAATACTGAAAAACTTGGATTTATAATAAAGACAGGAGATTATGTTACACTTAAAAGAAGAGTATCGAGGCTGTTGGATGATAATATAGCATGCAAGGCAGCTGACAACAGGGCGGGAATCGCGTCACTTTACGTATGCTGTGAGGAGCTTAGAAATGTGAATACTGATTTCAGCGTGGATTTTGTTTGTTCATGTCAGGAGGAAGTAGGATATAGAGGAGCTAAGATTGCAAGCTACGATATAAGGCCGGACATTGCAGTAGCAGTAGATACAACTTTTGATGGCGGCAATATGGGTGACAGTCTGAGGGAAAGTCAGCTTGGAGGAGGACCGGTAATTTGTGTTGGACCTAATATTCATTGTAATCTTAGAAAAAAAATAATGGACATTGCAGATAGATACTCTATTCCGTATCAAATTGAAGTTGAGCCGGGAAATACCGGGACGGATGCATGGGATATTCAAACTGCGGTTGGAGGAATACCCACTCTTTTAATATCAATCCCTATAAAATACATGCATACTTCCGTTGAAGTGGTCAATATGGAGGATATAAGAAATACGGGAAGACTTCTTGCAAGCTTCATTAAAGAAATTAGTCCGGGTGAAATGGAGGGGTTGCTTTGTTTTTGAAAGAATTATGTGAAGCCGTGTCACCATCAGGGTATGAAAATGATATAAGAAATTTAATAAAATCCAGGCTGGATGCTATGAAATTAAATTATTCAGTTGATAAAATAGGAAATATTTTAGTCCATAGAAAAAGTAAAGAAGGGGATTCTCTGAAGAAGGTTCTCTTGTCATCGCATATGGATTCTACAGGAATTATAGTTACTGCCTTCAATAGTGATGGAACCTTGAGATTTTTACCACTGGGACATATTGATGAAAAGTCTTTGTACTGTAAGCCTGTAATTATAGGAGAAAACAGGCTGAATGGAGTTATCGGATTAAAGCCGATTCATCTTCAGACACGGGAAGAAAGAAAGAAAACGGTGCCTGTGTCGGAGCTTTGCGTAGACATAGGATCGTCATCTGAAAAGGAATCGAGAGAATATATAGAACTTGGGGATTTTGGAGTATTTGATACTGAATATAAGGAATTTGAAAATGGTGTTGTAGAAGCCAATACAGTTAATGATAGAATGGGATGTATGGCACTTCTTGATATACTTGAAGGGGAGTATAATAATGTGGATTTGTACGTCAGTTTTGATGTACAGCAAAATGTTGGAAGAAGAGGTGCAATTGTTGCAAATTATAATGTCAGGCCCGATGTATATTTAATATTGGATACAGTTTTTGAAAGAAGAGATAAGGGGATATCTTTGGGAAAGGGACCGATTATACCATATAAATTTGGAAAATCTATTTTTGAGTACGAGACAGTAGATTGTATAAGAAATATAGCAGAACAATCCTCTTTAAATTATCAGAGAGAAGCTTCATTGGAAGATACTTCTGGTTTAGTTTCTGTAAATTCTATATCGTATGATTCTAAAATATGTGCTATATTCATGCCGTGTAGGTATATGAATTCAGTTGTATCTGCATGCAGTATGAAAGATTATGATAATGTTGTAAAAATACTCGCAAAGTACCTTGAAAGCTTTTAATAGGCTTCAGTATATGGAAAGGAGTTGAAATGCAGATAGGCTTTGTCTGCAAAAATTTATGGATAATCTTCTAATAGATTTAATTAATTCTTATGGAGTAAGTGGAAGGGAAAATGAAATAAGAAAACTGATTGAATTACATTTAAATAAAAACAAGATTAAGTTTTACGAAGATAAAATAAATAATATCATAGTTAAAAAGGGTTCAGGCAAGAATAAGCTTATGATATGTTCTCATATTGATTCTGCAGGATTTATTGTGGAAAGTGTGAATCAAGATGGAACAATTGTTATGGACAGCATTGGAAAATTTAAAAAACAGTATGTGGAAAATGGTTTTATACGATTTGAAAATGGCACTTTAGGCAAGATATCTTCATGTAAAACAAACATTACAGCAGATATAGGAATGAACAACAGAGATGATGTATTAAACAAGATAAGCGAGGGGGAAACAGCATCTCTTATAGGTCCATATCTGATTGCTGGAAACAACAGCAAGAATATAATAAGTCCGCTTCTGCATAATAAAGTTGGATGTTATGTGCTTTTAAAGCTTATAGAAAAGCTGGAGAATTACAACGAAGAAGTTTATTTTGTATTTTCCTCTCAGGGTGAGATTGGTGGGGTTGGTGCAAGGGCTGCAGCGTGTGATATAAAACCTGATTATGCTATTGTTGTAGGTACAAAAGATGCCAGGACGGTGGATAATATTAATGAGAATGTATCCATAGAAAAAGGGCCCGTGCTTAGAATACTTGACAATTCCATAATAATGCATAGAGATATAAAACAAATGCTTGAAAAAGCTGCGGAGAAATCAGATGTAAAAATTCAATACAGTATAGGCGGAGGCAAGTCTGAGGGTGAACTTTTACATAAAGAATTTTCAGGCATACCTTCGGGAGAAATTGATATACCATGCAGATATAAATATTCTATTTCTGAAATGATTTCAATGAATGATGTGGATGATACGATAGAATTGTTAAAGAATATGCTTTAGAAAGGTTTGTATATGAATAAGAAAGTTAAATGGTTGCTGGTTTTTTTCTGGATGATTGTGATATTTGAATTTTCAAATCAAGCAGGGAACATATCGGATGAAAAAAGTAAATATGTGGTGTTTATCTTCAATGAAATTGGAATAAATCTTAACAGCATATTTGGAAATTTGGCCAATTTTGCAGTGAGAAAGGTATCTCATTTCATGGAATACTTTATATTGTATATGTTGCTCTTTAATGCAATTTACAGGAAAGCGCATGTAAAACGTGCACTTATTATTTCCATGGCGGTAGTATTTTTATATGCCTGTTCGGATGAAATTCATCAACTTTTTATTTATGGAAGATCATCAAGGATAAGAGATGTTTTGATAGATACATCCGGTGGGTTTTTTGCTTTTATTTTAAATTTTCTTAGAAAGAGAAAAGGGGGATTAAGAGGGGAATATGAAGTGTAGATTGAAAAATATGCTGATAAATTATGAAGTTTTTGGCTCTGGAAAGCCTGTACTTATGATTCACGGTTATGCTGCGGATCATAAGCTTATGGAAGGATGTATGGAGCCTGTCTTTCATAACAAAAATTATAGAAGAATATACATTGACTTGCCTGGAATGGGGGAGTCCGGTATATTGCCAAATATGAAAAATTCAGATGATATGCTTGATGTCATAGTTGATTTTATAAATAATATAATACCTGATACAAGATTTCTGCTGGCAGGGGAATCATATGGCGGTTATTTGTCCAGGGGGATTATATACAGAATGGGAGATATGATAGATGGACTTCTCCTTGTATGTCCTGTTGTGATTCCAGAAATCAAGGAGAGAAATTTACCTGAGCATGCTGTTGTTTTCAAGGATTATGAATTATTATCCGAGTTGGGTGAAAAAGAGGCTAAAAACTTCAATGCCGTACTGGTTACACAAAACCGAAAAATTTATAACAGGTATGTGAATGAAGTTATATCCGGAATAAGAGAGGAAAGGATGAATTATCTCAAGAAATTTAAGAGGACAGGATATGGATTTTCATTTGATGTAGATAAAATGAAAAAGAAATTTGATAAACCTGTCCTGATGCTTTTAGGACGCCAGGATTCACGAGCGGGATATAAGGATGCATGGAATATCATGGACAATTATCCAAGAGCCACCTTTGCAGTTCTTGATGGAGCAGGACACAATCTTCAGATCGAAAAAGAAGATTTGTTTAATGCTATGGTAAATGAGTGGATAGCCAGGGTTGAAAAATGTTAAGAGGGATTATCCTGAATTTTTTTTAGGACTTCCTTGAGATTTATCCAGTCTTTTTTGTAGATGCCTTCAAATTCTGCATTCCTGTTGTATGTAAGTGATGAAGGATGATACATGGGAAATATATACTTGCCAAGTTCTTTATTGTAATAGAGACTTCCGTGGCATGAACCAATTGATTTGAAAGATGTCAGTCTTTTTAGAGGTATATTTCCAAGTGTAATTATTATCTTGGGATCAACAAAGTCAATTTCCTGATCTAATATATCTCTAAACAAGTTTACCTCGGAGACCTTGGGTGTTCGATTACTTATACTTTCCTTTCCATTTTTATTTTCTGTTATTTTTACGGGTCTGAAGAAGCATGTATTTGTTATTCTTATGTCGTTTCGTTCAAGACCAGCCAGGTTCAAATATTTTTCAAAAGTTTTGCCTGCCATACCGACAAAAGGTTTGCCTTCAATTACTTCTGTTTTTCCGGGAGCTTCTCCCACAAACATTATGCGGCAGGGTATTGGACCATCACCTGTAATATATCCGCCAGTAGGAGCGGCATTGTAATTTTCAGATATTGATTTTATTTTCTCTTCTAAGTACTTTTTTATATCCATGAGAATGTTCCTTTCTGATTAAAAGATATTATTTATATGTTATTTTAACAATAATTGTGTAAATGTATCAATACATTTTGAGATGTAATATAAAGATGTTATAATCAATTCCAAATAAATTGTAGTAATTTTGGAGGCTAATATTATGAAAATTCCATACATAATGACACCTGGACCTACTGAAGTGAGAGAAAATGTAAGGCTTGCCAGGGCAGAAAGATGTACTAATCCCGATTTGGATTATAATTTTTATGAATTTTATAGAAAGACTTGTGAGGAAACTGCAAAGCTTCTAAAGACCGACAATCAGGTTTTGATACTAAGTGGTGAAGGTATACTGGGTATTGAAGCTGCATGTGCATCATTAACAGAAGAAGGAGATAGGGTACTTGTAATTGATAATGGAATATTTGGTGAAGGCTTCGGAGAATTTGCAAGTTTGTATGGAGGAAGAGTTGTATATTTCAAGCAGGATAGGAGAAAGGAAATAGATGTAGAAAAATTGGAAAATTTTCTGGACAAGGATGCAGATTTCAAATATGCCACAGTTGTACATTGTGATACTCCGTCTGGGGTTTTAAATGATATATCAAGAATATGTCCCATTCTTAAAAGAAGGGGGATACTTACAGTAGTTGACAGTGTTGCAGCTATGGGAGGGGAAAATATTGAAGTTGACAATTGGAATATAGACATAGTCATAGGTGGTTCTCAAAAATGTATTTCTGCACCTCCAGGACTTACTGTTCTAAGTATAAGTGAAGATGCGTTTGATTCAATGGAAAACAGGAGAAGTCCCATAAAATCTTTTTATTGCAATCTTTCCATATGGAAAGATTATTATGAGAACAAATGGTTTCCCTACACGCCTCCGGTAAGTGATATAGCGGGGTTTAGAGAAGCGGTGAAAAATATACTTAATGATAAAAATATTTTGGAAAGACATAAGAAAATTTCAGAAAGTACGAGAAAAGCTGTTTTGCAGGCAGGACTGAACCTTTATACTGAAGATGGATATTCAAATACGGTTACTGTTGTTGAGGTGCCGCATGGTATAGAAGACACAGGTTTTAGAAAGTATATGGCAGATAAATATAATGTTATGATAGCTGGAGCCTTCGGATATCTTGAAGGAAAAGTTTTCAGAATAGGACATATGGGTGAAAATGCCAGAGTCGATAAAGTATGCTATACGCTGTATGCTTTTCAGAAGTGCCTTGAGCATTTTGGGTTTGAGTGCAAATGCAGCATGGTAGTTGTTTTCCTTGAAAGTTTATAAATAAGTCAACATAACCTTGCGTATCAGTACTAGTATATGTTAGATAAATAATGTATTTTGCACTTACATAAGGTTAAACTGGTATAATAATTGTAGTTAATTGAGGAAATTGCTGTTTATATGATATAATGAAATACGTTGTGTCAAATCGTGGTTGATTTTGAAGCGACATTTTAAATCTTAAAAAAAAGATAAATAAAATGTTGACAAAAAGAGATTACGATGATATACTTTAAAAGCTGTCTCAGAGGAGACGGCGGGAATGATCCTTGAAAATTAAACAGAGTAAAAAGCAAGCAGAAACTTGAAGAAACAAACCAGCAATTCTTTTGAAATAAACAGTAATGAGCAGAAAGAACTTTTAATATGAGAGTTTGATCCTGGCTCAGGACGAACGCTGGCGGCGTGCCTAACACATGCAAGTCGAGCGAGAGAGTCCCTTCGGGGACAATCTAGCGGCGGACGGGTGAGTAACACGTGGGTAACCTGCCTCAAAGAGGGGGATAGCCTCCCGAAAGGGAGATTAATACCGCATAAGACCTGGATTCACATGGATCCGGGATGAAAGGAGAAATCCGCTTTGAGATGGACCCGCGGCGCATTAGCTAGTTGGTGGGGTAAAGGCCTACCAAGGCAGCGATGCGTAGCCGACCTGAGAGGGTGATCGGCCACATTGGAACTGAGAGACGGTCCAGACTCCTACGGGAGGCAGCAGTGGGGAATATTGCACAATGGGCGAAAGCCTGATGCAGCAACGCCGCGTGAGTGATGAAGGTTTTCGGATCGTAAAGCTCTGTCTTCTGGGAAGATAATGACGGTACCAGAGGAGGAAGCCACGGCTAACTACGTGCCAGCAGCCGCGGTAATACGTAGGTGGCGAGCGTTGTCCGGATTTACTGGGCGTAAAGGGTGCGTAGGCGGATGTTTAAGTGAGATGTGAAATACCCGGGCTTAACCCGGGGGCTGCATTTCAAACTGGACATCTGGAGTGCAGGAGAGGAGAATGGAATTCCTAGTGTAGCGGTGAAATGCGTAGAGATTAGGAAGAACACCAGTGGCGAAGGCGATTCTCTGGACTGTAACTGACGCTGAGGCACGAAAGCGTGGGTAGCAAACAGGATTAGATACCCTGGTAGTCCACGCCGTAAACGATGAGTACTAGGTGTAGGAGGTATCGACCCCTTCTGTGCCGCAGTTAACACATTAAGTACTCCGCCTGGGAAGTACGATCGCAAGATTAAAACTCAAAGGAATTGACGGGGGCCCGCACAAGCAGCGGAGCATGTGGTTTAATTCGAAGCAACGCGAAGAACCTTACCTGGACTTGACATCCCCTGCATAGCCTGGAGACAGGCGAAGCCCTTCGGGGCAGGGAGACAGGTGGTGCATGGTTGTCGTCAGCTCGTGTCGTGAGATGTTAGGTTAAGTCCTGCAACGAGCGCAACCCTTGTTGTTAGTTGCTAACATGTAAAGATGAGCACTCTAACGAGACTGCCGCGGTTAACGCGGAGGAAGGTGGGGATGACGTCAAATCATCATGCCCCTTATGTCCAGGGCGACACACGTGCTACAATGGGCAGAACAGAGAGATGCGAAACCGCGAGGTGGAGCCAAACTAGAAAACTGCCCTCAGTTCGGATTGCAGGCTGAAACCCGCCTGCATGAAGTTGGAGTTGCTAGTAATCGCGAATCAGAATGTCGCGGTGAATACGTTCCCGGGCCTTGTACACACCGCCCGTCACACCATGAGAGCTGGCAACACCCGAAGTCCGCAGTCTAACGTAAGAGGACGCGGCCGAAGGTGGGGTTAGTGATTGGGGTGAAGTCGTAACAAGGTAGCCGTAGGAGAACCTGCGGCTGGATCACCTCCTTTCTAGGGAGAACAGGGATGGA
>NZ_JBZAYZ010000025.1:0-13545 GCF_058242705.1 Clostridium pabulibutyricum | reverse complement strand
TCCATCCCTGTTCTCCCTAGAAAGGAGGTGATCCAGCCGCAGGTTCTCCTACGGCTACCTTGTTACGACTTCACCCCAATCACTAACCCCACCTTCGGCCGCGTCCTCTTACGTTAGACTGCGGACTTCGGGTGTTGCCAGCTCTCATGGTGTGACGGGCGGTGTGTACAAGGCCCGGGAACGTATTCACCGCGACATTCTGATTCGCGATTACTAGCAACTCCAACTTCATGCAGGCGGGTTTCAGCCTGCAATCCGAACTGAGGGCAGTTTTCTAGTTTGGCTCCACCTCGCGGTTTCGCATCTCTCTGTTCTGCCCATTGTAGCACGTGTGTCGCCCTGGACATAAGGGGCATGATGATTTGACGTCATCCCCACCTTCCTCCGCGTTAACCGCGGCAGTCTCGTTAGAGTGCTCATCTTTACATGTTAGCAACTAACAACAAGGGTTGCGCTCGTTGCAGGACTTAACCTAACATCTCACGACACGAGCTGACGACAACCATGCACCACCTGTCTCCCTGCCCCGAAGGGCTTCGCCTGTCTCCAGGCTATGCAGGGGATGTCAAGTCCAGGTAAGGTTCTTCGCGTTGCTTCGAATTAAACCACATGCTCCGCTGCTTGTGCGGGCCCCCGTCAATTCCTTTGAGTTTTAATCTTGCGATCGTACTTCCCAGGCGGAGTACTTAATGTGTTAACTGCGGCACAGAAGGGGTCGATACCTCCTACACCTAGTACTCATCGTTTACGGCGTGGACTACCAGGGTATCTAATCCTGTTTGCTACCCACGCTTTCGTGCCTCAGCGTCAGTTACAGTCCAGAGAATCGCCTTCGCCACTGGTGTTCTTCCTAATCTCTACGCATTTCACCGCTACACTAGGAATTCCATTCTCCTCTCCTGCACTCCAGATGTCCAGTTTGAAATGCAGCCCCCGGGTTAAGCCCGGGTATTTCACATCTCACTTAAACATCCGCCTACGCACCCTTTACGCCCAGTAAATCCGGACAACGCTCGCCACCTACGTATTACCGCGGCTGCTGGCACGTAGTTAGCCGTGGCTTCCTCCTCTGGTACCGTCATTATCTTCCCAGAAGACAGAGCTTTACGATCCGAAAACCTTCATCACTCACGCGGCGTTGCTGCATCAGGCTTTCGCCCATTGTGCAATATTCCCCACTGCTGCCTCCCGTAGGAGTCTGGACCGTCTCTCAGTTCCAATGTGGCCGATCACCCTCTCAGGTCGGCTACGCATCGCTGCCTTGGTAGGCCTTTACCCCACCAACTAGCTAATGCGCCGCGGGTCCATCTCAAAGCGGATTTCTCCTTTCATCCCGGATCCATGTGAATCCAGGTCTTATGCGGTATTAATCTCCCTTTCGGGAGGCTATCCCCCTCTTTGAGGCAGGTTACCCACGTGTTACTCACCCGTCCGCCGCTAGATTGTCCCCGAAGGGACTCTCTCGCTCGACTTGCATGTGTTAGGCACGCCGCCAGCGTTCGTCCTGAGCCAGGATCAAACTCTCATATTAAAAGTTCTTTCTGCTCATTACTGTTTATTTCAAAAGAATTGCTGGTTTGTTTCTTCAAGTTTCTGCTTGCTTTTTACTCTGTTTAATTTTCAAGGATCATTCCCGCCGTCTCCTCCGAGACAGCTTTTAAAGTATATCATCCTGTCCAGCCTTTGTCAACATTTTTTTGCATCTTTTTCACAGTGCATCAAACTGTTTCTTTTCTGTTCCTCAACCGGACAACGAATGTTATTATATCACAGCTTGTACATCTGCCTAATACTATATCAGCCATATTTTGCATTTATCCCTATATATCTATTTTTTTCTTCATATATCTGTATGTTTTGCATGTAGATACACTAGGTGATGTTTATATAGTGATTATCCTACTTTAACCGTGGAATCACGTGCTACAAGCTGTGGTTCGTATAATATAGAGTCATTTTTATCAAACTTATTTTTATTTTCTATGAGCTTTATAATTAGTTCTGCTGCATCTGATCCCATCCTTTCTTTTGGATGAGTAATGGTAGTCAACTTTGGATTGATCAGTCTTGCAATTTGAGAATCATCAAATCCTATCACCGATATATCTTCTGGAATCCTCAAGTTTAAGCGGTGCGCTATGTTAACAACCATAAATGCTATTTCATCATTGTAGCAGAAAACTCCCATAGGATATTTTTCAGAACTTATAACACTTTTAATCTTGTATGGAAGAACAGTATCTGTCTCTTCAGACAAAAATGTTATTATATGCTCCTGCTTAAGAAAAATATTCTTCTCCTGACACTCGGATATAAATCCATTCATTCTATGTACTCCCTGAAGATCGTCAACTTTAAATATTCCAATTATATTTCTATGCCCGAGATCCCAAAAGTATTGTGCGGCCATTTTTCCTCCCTTGAAATCATCAACACATAAACTTGGCACTTCAATTTGTGGATATGATGCATTTATCATAACAAGAGGGATTTTCCTCTCTATTATATTACTCAAATATCCCATATTTGGATTCTGATATGAACTTTTTGTCGGTTCCATTATAAGTCCATCTATTTTATGAGCAAGGAGGTTGTTTAAATTTCTTGTCTCAATCATAATATTGTTTTTAGTAGATGACATTAAAAGAGAATACGACCTGTCATAAAGAGAATTTTCTATGCCTTGTATTATATTGGGGAATATATAATTTGAGATATATGTTGTAAGTACTCCTACATTTTTATTTTTCTTTAGGTAAGATTCATTTTCCTTGAAATCAGATACATATATACCGCTCCCCTGTATTCTATACAAATAATTCTCGGAGGAAAGATCACTTAACGCTCTCCTTATGGTATGTCTGCTTACATTGAACATTTTCATCATCTCCGACTCTGTTGGAATCTTCTGATGAGGTTTATACTTTCCTTGAATTGCCCAATCTATAATATTTTGTTTTACAACTTCATATTTATGTTTCATAATTTCTCCTATGATATGTATTATCCTTAATGTACTATATTATAACAAAGTATAACCAATATAAAAAGAAAAATGCAAACGCCAAATCTATCCGATCCAGCATTTGCATCCAACTTCTGCAAAATATTTTTATTTCATTATACCTGCAACTTTACCAACAGAACGATCATAAAGATATTTCTCAATTTCCTCCAGTGACTTACCCTTTGTTTCATACAAAACAAATTTTGCAAAGAAAAATCCTATAATACAGATTGCGGCAAAGCCGAAGAAAATTATTGATAGTCCAACGGTTTCAAGAAGCACTGGAAAGAACAGTGCAACAAGTATATTTCCAAACCAATTTACAGTAGATGCAATTCCTGTTGCAATTCCTCGGACACTGCTCGGAAATAATTCTCCAACTACAATCCAAGTAACTGCCGCCCACGAATATGCGTAAAAAACAACATATAAACATATGAACAAAAATACAACCCACATTGCCCATACATGATTTGATTGTGCATAAGGATACACAAGTCCAACTATGAGAAGTGACAATCCCATTCCAATAGATCCTGTCATAAACAAACTTCTTCGTTTAAACTTGTCTACAATGGTAAGTGTTATAGCTGTTGCAACAACGAATACAAAACCAATTCCTACAGTACTGATAACTCCACCTATTGAGGAACCAAAAACCTTTGCAAGAATTTGTGATGAATAATAAAATATTGTATTAGCACCTTGTATTTGCTGTAACAACGTCAATCCACATCCTGCAATCACAGAAGGCAAAGCCATCTTGGAAAACAAATCCTTGAACTTTCCTGAACCTATATGATTTGCTTTGACAATATCATCGTATTCCTTTTCAGCTTCTTCCTTGGAACGAAGCATATCAAGTACCTGTCTTGCAGATTCTTTTTTACCTATTCTGACAAGAAATCTTGGTGATTCTGGCAGTATAAATGTCCCAAGTAAAAGAACCACAGCCGGAACCGCAGCACCGCCAAGCATAAACCTCCATCCTTCAAACATATTCACAAATGCGTAATTTATTCCATATGCAATAAGCATTCCAATTGTTATCATAAGCTGGTTTAATCCAGACAGCTTTCCTCTCGTTTCAGCAGGACTAATCTCTCCCATATACATTGGAACAAGAGCAGATGCTCCTCCAACAGCAACTCCTAGAATAATACGTGCAATAATTAAAAAAGTTGTACTTTTTGAAAATCCTGAACCAATGGCACCAATAATAAACACAATAGCACTCCACATAATCATCTTACGTCTTCCAAAACGATCCGCAAGAGATGCCATAAGTGATGCCCCAATCATGGCCCCTGCAAACAAGCCTGACGTAATAAATCCCTCCAGCCACGGGTTTATACCCCATGTTGCTTTAATTCCCGGCAACGCGCCGTTGATTATTCCAATGTCATATCCAAACATAAATCCACCAAAAGATCCAAAGAAATAAACCAATTTTGGAGATATCTTTTTTTTCATCCTAAATTTCCTCCCCACTCATTATATTAATTACATAATTATCAATTCATATATTTTACAGCTGCTTTTTCAATCGGAATTCCTTTCTTATACACTTCTATAAAATGTTCAAATCCCTCTACATCCTTTTTATCAGGCTTTATCTCATCCGCTACATATCCAGCAAACACCCTCTTAGATAAAAACTCCGATAAAGTAATATCCTTCTTCTTTTCAATCATATACCTGGCTAAAAGTGCAATCCCCCAGGCTCCACCTTCCCCTGCTGTGTCCATAACAGAGACCGGCGTATTTACTGCCGCTGCAACTATAGATTGCCCAACTATAGGAGTTTTAAACAATCCTCCATGTCCAAGCAATCTGTCAAGTTTAACAGATTCATCTTTTAAAAGAATATCCATGCCAATTTTCAAAGCACCGAGTGATGTAAAAAGATGTGCTCTCATAAGGTTGGCAAGATTAAACTTACTCTTTGGAGTACGAACTACCATAGGCCTTCCTTCTGAAACTCCAGTTATATTTTCACCTGAAAAATAATTATAGGCAAGAACACCTCCACAATCCGAATCTCCTTGAAATGCCTGGCTATACAGGGCCATGTAAAGTAATTTTTTTTCAATTTTGACATTTATAGCTTCAGTAAACTCCTTGAATATGTTAACCCATGAATCTATATCTGAATATCCATTGTTTGCATGAACCATGCCCACCAAATCTCCTGAAGGAGTGGTTACAACATCAATTTCCGGATGTATTTTTTTAAATGGCTTTTCAAGTACCACCATTGCAAATATAGATGTTCCTGCCGAAACATTTCCAGTTCGAGGTGCTACTGAATTTGTGGCAACCATTCCCGTACCTGCATCGCCTTCCGGTGGACAAAGTGGTATTCCACTTTCAAGATTTCCACTTATATCAAGTTTTTTAGCCCCTTCAGGAGTTAAAACACCTGCGTCTTCCCCTGCAAGCAAAATTTCCGGCAAAAAATTTTCCACTTTTATATCATACTTTTTAACCTCTGGCAAATTATTAAATTTATCAATCATATCCTTGTTGTACTTACCTGTTTCCATATCAATCGGAAACATTCCCGATGCATCTCCTGCACCCAGAACTTTTTTTCCTGTAAGCTTCCAATGTACATACCCAGACAACGTAGTCAGGAAATCAATTTTTGGAACATGCGCTTCCTTGTTAAGAATTGCCTGATACAAATGGGCTATGCTCCACCTCTCCGGAATATTAAAACGAAATAATTCCGTAAGCTTTTTTGAAGCCTCGCCCGTCATGGTATTACGCCAGGTTCTAAACGGTACAAGAATACTTCCTTCTTTATCAAATGCCATATATCCATGCATCATTGCAGAAAATCCAATGGAACCTATTTTTGAAAGTATAATTCCATATTTTTGTTTTACATCAGCAAAAAGTTTTTGATAACTGTACTGCAATCCTTTCCATATGTCTTCCAAAGAATATGTCCAAATTCCATCTTTCAAGTCAGTTTCCCACTCAAAATTTCCACTAGCCAAAGTCGAAAAATCTTCACCGATGAGCACAGCTTTAATTCTTGTGGAACCAAATTCTATCCCAAGGGATGTCCTACCGTTTTGAATTTGTTCTATTATTTCCTTTCTTTTATCCAATAGAAAAATCTCCTCTCAAAGCAATAGTAAACGCTTTCGTTTTCTTGATATAAATATACTACTTATGTACGTACATGTCAATAAAATTATAAATAAAAGTACGTACTTATTTTTTCATGTAGTTAGTTTAAAATAAATACATTGTAAGATTAATTCACTAATAACTATAAGTTATTTCGATATTTACTATATATTGTCTATTCAAGCACTAAATCATACAACATTTTTTAAATTCATCCTAATAAATTTAAAAAATGTATTGACATTTATACTAATAAATATTATATTTGTGTAAAGGATTACTAAATATAAGACATTCTATAAGCACAAAATACTATTGAAAGGATGATTGATTCCATGTTAGAAGATCTAAAACAAAGGGTACTCGAAGCCAATTTGATGCTTCCAAAATATCATATGGTAACATTTACCTGGGGGAACGTCAGCGGCATTGACAGGAATAAAAATCTTGTAGTTATTAAGCCAAGTGGAGTTGAATACGACAAAATGAAATCATCAGATATGGTTGTAGTAGATCTTGACGGCAATGTCATCGAAGGTGACTTGAACCCTTCCAGCGATACAGCCACTCACCTTGTACTATATAAACAATTCTCCGATATACTGGGAATTGTTCACACACATTCTCCTTGGGCTGTTTGCTTTGCGCAAGCCGGCATGTCAATACCAGCTGCCGGTACAACACATGCCGATTATTTCTATGGTGACATACCTGTAACACGAAAAATGAAAAACACTGAAATTGAAAATTCATACGAAAAACAAACTGGAGATGTAATTGTTGAAACCTTCAAACAAAATAGCATATCTCCAAACGAAGTACCAGGCGTTCTTGTAAATGATCATGGTCCATTTGCCTGGGGAGACAGCCCTGAAAATGCCGTACACAATGCTGTTGTTCTCGAGGAGGTTGCAAACATGACTTATCATTCACTGCAGCTAAATCCTTATAACATCAAAATGGATCAAGCCTTACTAGACAAACATTTCAAACGCAAACACGGTAAAAATGCTTATTATGGTCAAAAAAAATAAATATATGAGAGGATGAATAATATGTTAAAAAATAAAGAAATGGAATTCTGGTTCGTAGTAGGAAGTCAATATCTATATGGCGAAGATGCCCTATCCCAAGTAAAAAAAGACTCAGTTGAAATTGTGGAAAACCTAAACAAAAGCGGAAATTTGCCTTACAAAATTGTTTTCAAATCCCTTGCGACTTCTTCAGATCAAATCAAACAAATAATGAAAGATGTAAATTACAATGACAACGTTGCTGGAGTTATAACCTGGATGCATACATTTTCGCCTGCAAAAATGTGGATAGCTGGAACAAAAATACTTCAAAAACCACTTCTTCATTTTGCTACTCAATTTAATGAACACATACCTTGGAAAACCATCGATATGGATTACATGAATCTACATCAAAGCGCACACGGAGACAGAGAGTACGGCTTTATAAATGCAAGGCTCAATAAACACAACAAAGTAATCTTTGGATATTGGAAAAAGCCCGAAATTCAAAAAGAAATTGCAGACTGGATGAATGTTGCTGCAGGATTACTTATGAGTCAGGATATAAAAGTAGCCCGTTTTGGAGACAATATGCGTAATGTAGCTGTCACAGAAGGTGATAAAATTGAAGCTCAAATTCAATTTGGATGGACGGTTGACTATTTCGGAATTGGCGATCTGGTTGCAGAAATGGACAAGGTTTCACAGGAGGACATTTCAAAAACCTATGAAGAATTTAAAACTATGTATATTATGGAGCCTGGAGAGAATGATCCAGCCTTCTATAAAAAGCAGGTAGAAGAACAAATAAAAATAGAAATTGCCCTGCGACGTTTTCTAGAGGCAGGAAATTATACAGCCTTCACTACAAACTTTGAAGACTTGTATGGCATGAAACAGCTCCCCGGCCTTGCTGTTCAGCGTTTAAATGCTGAAGGATATGGTTTTGCAGGAGAAGGAGATTGGAAAACAGCTGCTCTCAGCAGACTTATTAAAATCATGACAAGCAATACTAAAACAGGGTTTATGGAAGATTACACTTATGAACTTGAGGCTGGAAATGAAAAAATCATGGGAGCTCATATGCTCGAAGTTGATCCTACTTTCGCTTCAGACAAGCCTAAAGTGGTTGTAAAACCTCTCGGAATTGGTGGACGTGAAGATCCTGCCCGTTTAATTTTCAATGGTTCTTCCGGCAAAGGTGTAGCTATAACAATGTGTGATCTCGGAACACATTATCGCCTCCTTATAAATGAAATAACAGCTGTCGATGCAGATGAAGATTCTCCTAATCTACCAGTGGCAAAAATGCTTTGGAAACCAGAACCAAATTTCAGTGACGGAGTTAAATCATGGATTTATGCAGGCGGCGGACATCATACTGTAGTTACTCTCTCCTTATCCGTAGAACAAGTATATGACTGGAGCAGGATGGTCAATCTTGAATCCATAATAATTGATCACAATACAAAATTACATGACATAATGAAAGAAACCACAAGGTAAAATCTACAAATCGGGGGGAGCATTCCGAATGATAGAAAAAAGTATTTTTGGCAGCTATGGAGAAGATACGATATACAAATATACCATGAAAAATAAAAACAATATAAAGGTTTCATGTATGTCCTATGGAGCTTCTCTTATAGAATTCACTGCTCCGGATAAGTTCAAGAATTCATCAAACATTATCCTGAGTTTTGATAATCTCAAAGACTATATAGATGATAACTCCATGTTTCTTGGAAATTCAATCGGTCCTGTAGGAGGACGTATTGGAAATGGTGCTTTTAAAATAGGGGATATTACTTATACCCTTCCTAAAAATGAAGGAAAAAATACTCTTCACGGCGGAAATCATGGATTTAACACCCTTGTTTGGAACTGCCGCACAATAGAAGATTCAAACTCAAGCAGTTTAATTTTCACAAAAACAATTACTGAAAAAGATGATGGTTTTCCTGGAAATCGTAACGTAAAAATTTCTTATACCCTAAACAATAATAATGACCTTACCATAAGGTTAAAATGCAAAAGCAGTGAAGACACTATCTTCAATCCAACAATCCACACTTATTTTAATTTGAATAATGATATAGATAAATTGTTGTCTGGACATTATCTTAAGATAAACTCAAAATATTTTGTGGAATTGGACAAAAATTTGATTCCCACTGGAACACTTAAGTCTACAGATAAAAGCATAATGGATTTCAAGGAACCTCAAAACATGGAAAACGTGCTTCAAACTCTAAAACAAAAACTAAACAGAGATGGTCTTGATGATCCTTTCAAGATAAATGGCAGTTGTGCTGCAACTCTTGTAAACTATAACAATGGAAGATGTATCGACATAGAATCGGACCGAAATGGGTTGATCGTATATACACTTAATTCAATTGAAAAACCTGTAAAAGTGCACGGAAAGGACGCCTGCTGCCATATGGGCATTGCACTGGAACCTCAAACCCTGCCCGATGCAATCAATCACAAGGAATTCGGTGATATACTGCTTTCAAAAAACGCTCAAAAATCTTACAGCATAAAATACCATTTTAAATTGCTCTAAAAAAAATTCACCCTGCTTTCTGGCAGGGTGAATTTTTTTATTTTATATCAACTTTATACTTCTTCCTGAGTTCATCATTGAATTTTGAATACTGATATGCCTGTCTCTCCTGAAGCAGCCCACTTCTTATAGAATCCTTAACCTGTTCATAAGAAGCTATAGAAGATTCAATCTTCTTTTCCACCAATATTAAGTGGTAACCAAATTGTGTTTTTACCGGCTGACTCACAACTCCTTCTTTCATAGAAAAGGCAACGGCTTCAAATTCAGGTACCATCTGTCCTCTTGAAAATTCTCCAAGATCGCCGCCTTGAGCTTTGGATGGACATGATGAATACTTAACTGCAGCGTCTCCAAAAGGCATGCCATTTTCGATTTCTTCAGAAATCTTCTTTGCTTTTTCTTCTGAATCTACCAATATGTGTTTTGCCCTTACTTTCTCCGGTAACTTATACATATTCCTGTTCGCGTTATAATATTCTGAAATTTCTTCATCTGTTACTACAGCATTTTTCATAACTTTTGATATTGCTACCTGAGTTAGTATTTCCTTCTTTGCAGATTCCAAAGTCTTCAAATACTCTTCATCTTTTTCAAATTCCATGTCTTTTGCATAATTATAGGCAAGTTCGAAGAATATCATCTCATCTAAAAGATGTTTTTTTCCCTCTTCTGTATTAATCTGTGCCCGTCTGTCCTCAGGGAATCTTTTCATTGCATTTTCAATATCACTATATTTTATTTCTTTCCCATTTACAACTGCTGCTATCTTATCTTCCATATGCAGTATTTCTCCTTTAATTAATTATATTTAAAAGAACTCTAGAAAATATAATCTAGAGTTCTTGGTGGCCAGACCAGGAATCGAACCAGGGACACGAGGATTTTCAGTCCTCTGCTCTACCGACTGAGCTATCTGGCCATAAAACTTTACCTGGCGGTTACCTATCCTCCCACAAGGCCTCCCCTGCAGTACTTTCGGCACTATGAAGCTTAACCTGCCTGTTCGGAATGGGAAAGGGTGTTGCCTTCACGTCATTGCCGCCAGATTATGTAGTTTTCAAGGGATCATTCTATTCCCTGAAAATTGCACAGCAGTATCATAATTTATTTGGTCAAGCCCTCGACCTATTAGTATCAGTCAGCTTAACATGTCACCATGCTTACACCTCTGACCTATCAACCTCGTGTTCTTCAAGGGGTCTTACCAGCTTACGCTGTGGGAAATCTAATCTTGAGGTGGGCTTCACACTTAGATGCTTTCAGCGTTTATCCCTTCCCGACATAGCTACCCAGCTGTGCTCCTGGCGGAGCAACTGGTGCACCAGAGGTCAGTCCATCCCGGTCCTCTCGTACTAAGGACAGCTCCTCTCAAATTTCCTGCGCCCGCGACGGATAGGGACCGAACTGTCTCACGACGTTCTGAACCCAGCTCGCGTGCCGCTTTAATGGGCGAACAGCCCAACCCTTGGGACCTACTTCAGCCCCAGGATGCGACGAGCCGACATCGAGGTGCCAAACCTCCCCGTCGATGTGGACTCTTGGGGGAGATCAGCCTGTTATCCCCGAGGTAGCTTTTATCCGTTGAGCGATGGCCCTCCCACGAGGTACCACCGGATCACTAAGCCCGACTTTCGTCCCTGCTCCACCTGTATGTGTCGCAGTCAGGCTCCCTTATGCCTTTGCGCTCTTCGAAGGATTTCCGACCCTTCTGAGGGAACCTTTGGGCGCCTCCGTTACTCTTTTGGAGGCGACCGCCCCAGTCAAACTGCCTGCCTAACAATGTCCCGTGACCAGGTGATGGCCGCCGGTTAGAATTCCAGTACTGTCAGGGTGGTATCCCAAGGATGGCTCCGCCAAGGCTAGCGCCCTGGTTTCCATGCCTCCCACCTATCCTGTACAGACAATACCGAAACTCAATGCTAAACTGCAGTAAAGCTCTACGGGGTCTTTCCGTCCAATCGCGGGTAGCAAGCATCTTCACTTGCACTACAATTTCGCCGGATTTGTTGTCGAGACAGTGCTCAAATCATTACGCCATTCGTGCGGGTCGGAACTTACCCGACAAGGAATTTCGCTACCTTAGGACCGTTATAGTTACGGCCGCCGTTTACTGGGGCTTAAGTTCATACCTTCGCCTTGCGGCTTAGTATTCCCCTTAACCTTCCAGCACCGGGCAGGCGTCAGCCCCTATACTTCAGCTTTCGCTTTAGCAGAGACCTGTGTTTTTGATAAACAGTTGCTTGAGCCTATTCTCTGCGGCCCCTTTCGGGGCACTCCTTATCCCTAAGTTACGGAGTTAATTTGCCTAGTTCCTTAACAACAATTCTTCCGATGGTCTTAGGATTCTCTCCTCACCTACCTGTGTCGGTTTGCGGTACGGGCGCAGCCCTGCTCCATAGAGACTTTTCTTGGCAGCGTGAAATCGGATACTTCTCCAAAATTGGATCCCTGTAACACCCCAGCATTGATAGAGCGGATTTTCCAGCTCTACCTGCCTCAGTGCTTAGACACACATCCAACAGTGTGCACATCCTATCCTTCTGCGTCATCCCATCTGTCAAACGCATGACTGCGGTATCGGAATATCAACCGATTGTCCATCGCCTACGCCTTTCGGCCTCGGCTTAGGTCCCGACTAACCCTGGGCGGACGAACCTTCCCCAGGAAACCTTAGGTCTTCGACCAATAAGATTCTCACTTATTTCTCGCTACTTATGCCAGCATACTCTCTCCTGTACAGTCCACAACTCCTTCCGGTGCTGCTTCAATCCGTACAGGATGCTCCTCTACCACCCTTTCGGGTCCATAGCTTCGGTGGTAAGTTTTAGCCCCGGACATTTTCGGCGCAGGACCTCTTGACTAGTGAGCTGTTACGCACTCTTTAAATGAGTGGCTGCTTCTGAGCCAACATCCTAGTTGTCTTAGAAATCCCACATCCTTTTCCACTTAACTTACACTTTGGGACCTTAGCTGATGATCTGGGCTGTTTCCCTTTTGACTACGGACCTTATCATTCGCAGTCTGACTGCCGTGATTCAAGTATATGGCATTCGGAGTTTGATAGGGTTCGGTAACTGTTGTCAGCCCCTATCCCATTCAGTGCTCTACCTCCACTACTCATTCACGACGCTAGCCCTAAAGCTATTTCGAGGAGAACCAGCTATCTCCGAGTTCGATTGGAATTTCTCCGCTATCCACAGCTCATCCCATGGTTTTTCAACACCAACGTGGTTCGGTCCTCCACGGAATTTTACTTCCGCTTCAACCTGGCCATGGATAGGTCACTCGGTTTCGGGTCTACAGCATGCAACTTCCCGCCCTATTAAGACTCGGTTTCCCTCCGGCTCCGCACCTTAAGTGCTTAACCTTGCTGCATACCGTAACTCGCTGGCTCGTTCTACAAAAAGCACATCGTCGCACGTTAAAGTGCTTCGATCGGTTGTGGACACACGGTTTCAGGTTCTATTTCACTCCCCTTCCGGGGTTCTTTTCACCTTTCCCTCACGGTACTGCTTCACTATCGGTCACCAGGTAGTATTTAGCCTTAGGAGGTGGTCCTCCCTCATTCCCACAAGGTTTCTCGTGTCTCGTGGTACTCTGGTACGGACTCGGATTTTTCGGCTTTCGCCTACAGGGCTTTTACCTTCTTTGGCGGAGCCTTCCAGCTCTCTTCAACTTTCCTATTATCCGGTTATGTCCGCCCGAACCCCAGGAACAAGTTCCTGGTTTGGGCTCTTTCCCTTTCGCTCGCCGCTACTTAGAAAATCGATTTTTCTTTCTCTTCCTCCGGGTACTTAGATGTTTCAGTT
>NZ_JBZAYZ010000024.1:0-18479 GCF_058242705.1 Clostridium pabulibutyricum | reverse complement strand
AACTGAAACATCTAAGTACCCGGAGGAAGAGAAAGAAAAATCGATTTTCTAAGTAGCGGCGAGCGAAAGGGAAAGAGCCCAAACCAGGAACTTGTTCCTGGGGTTCGGGCGGACATAACCGGATAATAGGAAAGTTGAAGAGAGCTGGAAGGCTCCGCCAAAGAAGGTAAAAGCCCTGTAGGCGAAAGCCGAAAAATCCGAGTCCGTACCAGAGTACCACGAGACACGAGAAACCTTGTGGGAATGAGGGAGGACCACCTCCTAAGGCTAAATACTACCTGGTGACCGATAGTGAAGCAGTACCGTGAGGGAAAGGTGAAAAGAACCCCGGAAGGGGAGTGAAATAGAACCTGAAACCGTGTGTCCACAACCGATCGAAGCACTTTAACGTGCGACGATGTGCTTTTTGTAGAACGAGCCAGCGAGTTACGGTATGCAGCAAGGTTAAGCACTTAAGGTGCGGAGCCGGAGGGAAACCGAGTCTTAATAGGGCGGGAAGTTGCATGCTGTAGACCCGAAACCGAGTGACCTATCCATGGCCAGGTTGAAGCGGAAGTAAAATTCCGTGGAGGACCGAACCACGTTGGTGTTGAAAAACCATGGGATGAGCTGTGGATAGCGGAGAAATTCCAATCGAACTCGGAGATAGCTGGTTCTCCTCGAAATAGCTTTAGGGCTAGCGTCGTGAATGAGTAGTGGAGGTAGAGCACTGAATGGGATAGGGGCTGACAACAGTTACCGAACCCTATCAAACTCCGAATGCCATATACTTGAATCACGGCAGTCAGACTGCGAATGATAAGGTCCGTAGTCAAAAGGGAAACAGCCCAGATCATCAGCTAAGGTCCCAAAGTGTAAGTTAAGTGGAAAAGGATGTGGGATTTCTAAGACAACTAGGATGTTGGCTCAGAAGCAGCCACTCATTTAAAGAGTGCGTAACAGCTCACTAGTCAAGAGGTCCTGCGCCGAAAATGTCCGGGGCTAAAACTTACCACCGAAGCTATGGACCCGAAAGGGTGGTAGAGGAGCATCCTGTACGGATTGAAGCAGCACCGGAAGGAGTTGTGGACTGTACAGGAGAGAGTATGCTGGCATAAGTAGCGAGAAATAAGTGAGAATCTTATTGGTCGAAGACCTAAGGTTTCCTGGGGAAGGTTCGTCCGCCCAGGGTTAGTCGGGACCTAAGCCGAGGCCGAAAGGCGTAGGCGATGGACAATCGGTTGATATTCCGATACCGCAGTCATGCGTTTGACAGATGGGATGACGCAGAAGGATAGGATGTGCACACTGTTGGATGTGTGTCTAAGCACTGAGGCAGGTAGAGCTGGAAAATCCGCTCTATCAATGCTGGGGTGTTACAGGGATCCAATTTTGGAGAAGTATCCGATTTCACGCTGCCAAGAAAAGTCTCTATGGAGCAGGGCTGCGCCCGTACCGCAAACCGACACAGGTAGGTGAGGAGAGAATCCTAAGACCATCGGAAGAATTGTTGTTAAGGAACTAGGCAAATTAACTCCGTAACTTAGGGATAAGGAGTGCCCCGAAAGGGGCCGCAGAGAATAGGCTCAAGCAACTGTTTATCAAAAACACAGGTCTCTGCTAAAGCGAAAGCTGAAGTATAGGGGCTGACGCCTGCCCGGTGCTGGAAGGTTAAGGGGAATACTAAGCCGCAAGGCGAAGGTATGAACTTAAGCCCCAGTAAACGGCGGCCGTAACTATAACGGTCCTAAGGTAGCGAAATTCCTTGTCGGGTAAGTTCCGACCCGCACGAATGGCGTAATGATTTGAGCACTGTCTCGACAACAAATCCGGCGAAATTGTAGTGCAAGTGAAGATGCTTGCTACCCGCGATTGGACGGAAAGACCCCGTAGAGCTTTACTGCAGTTTAGCATTGAGTTTCGGTATTGTCTGTACAGGATAGGTGGGAGGCATGGAAACCAGGGCGCTAGCCTTGGCGGAGCCATCCTTGGGATACCACCCTGACAGTACTGGAATTCTAACCGGCGGCCATCACCTGGTCACGGGACATTGTTAGGCAGGCAGTTTGACTGGGGCGGTCGCCTCCAAAAGAGTAACGGAGGCGCCCAAAGGTTCCCTCAGAAGGGTCGGAAATCCTTCGAAGAGCGCAAAGGCATAAGGGAGCCTGACTGCGACACATACAGGTGGAGCAGGGACGAAAGTCGGGCTTAGTGATCCGGTGGTACCTCGTGGGAGGGCCATCGCTCAACGGATAAAAGCTACCTCGGGGATAACAGGCTGATCTCCCCCAAGAGTCCACATCGACGGGGAGGTTTGGCACCTCGATGTCGGCTCGTCGCATCCTGGGGCTGAAGTAGGTCCCAAGGGTTGGGCTGTTCGCCCATTAAAGCGGCACGCGAGCTGGGTTCAGAACGTCGTGAGACAGTTCGGTCCCTATCCGTCGCGGGCGCAGGAAATTTGAGAGGAGCTGTCCTTAGTACGAGAGGACCGGGATGGACTGACCTCTGGTGCACCAGTTGCTCCGCCAGGAGCACAGCTGGGTAGCTATGTCGGGAAGGGATAAACGCTGAAAGCATCTAAGTGTGAAGCCCACCTCAAGATTAGATTTCCCACAGCGTAAGCTGGTAAGACCCCTTGAAGAACACGAGGTTGATAGGTCAGAGGTGTAAGCATGGTGACATGTTAAGCTGACTGATACTAATAGGTCGAGGGCTTGACCAAATAAATTATGATACTGCTGTGCAATTTTCAGGGAATAGAATGATCCCTTGAAAACTACATAATCTGGCGGCAATGACGTGAAGGCAACACCCTTTCCCATTCCGAACAGGCAGGTTAAGCTTCATAGTGCCGAAAGTACTGCAGGGGAGGCCTTGTGGGAGGATAGGTAACCGCCAGGTAAGTTGTTCCGTGGTAGCTCAATGGTTGAGCATTCGGCTGTTAACCGAAGGGTTGGAGGTTCGAGCCCTCTCCACGGAGCCATTTTTATTTTTTGAATTTATAAAGCAGACTTAAACAGTCTGCTTTTTATATTGATTAAAATTCCTAAATATGTTAATATTGGAATGTTAAGTAATACAAATCGTATAAGTGAGAAAATAAAAGGAAGAAGCAGATATAAGCATTATTGAACAGTAAAATATAGAATTTAACTTTATATAAAGGTTGAATAAAATAAGATAAAATAATATTATTTATTTAAAGTCAAAGAAAGTCAAAGTAATATTGCTATAACTAAGAAGGTGATATAGTGGCAAGATTATCTGATATAATAGAATCTTTTATAAAACAGATGATGGAAGAAAGTGAAGAATCTCGATTGGAAATAAGGAGAAATCAGCTGGCAAATCATTTTAGCTGTGCCCCTTCTCAAATAAATTATGTTTTAACTACAAGATTTACTGTTGATAAAGGATATTATGTTGAGAGTAGAAGAGGTGGCGGCGGCTGTATAATTATAAGAAGGGTAGTTTGCAATAGCAACAGAAACTTGCTTGATATTATATTTGAGAAAATAGGTGACAGTATAACATACAATGTTGCTGTTCAGATTATAGATGGTTTGGATGAAGCTGGTATTATTACAAGCAGAGAAGCCGGTATTTTAAAGGTGGTTGTAAATGATAGGACTTTCAGTGAATTTGTTGACAATAAAAATAAACTTAGAGCATCTATTCTTAAATCGGCTATAGTAGTTGTTTTTAATGAGAGTTAAAAATATATGAGATTTTTTACAAATGTTGTGGAGGTGATTAGTTATGTTGTGCGATAGATGTAAAAAAAATGAAGCTACCGTTCATATAACCAAAATAGTGAATGGTATTAAGCAGGAAATTAACTTATGTGAGAAATGTGCAATGGAAAATGGAGAGTTGAGTTTTGTGCCACAGATAAATTTTGCGTCTCCATTTAGTTTTCAAAATATTTTAAGTGGAATTATGGATTATATGAATGCCCCTAATGAGACTGCTGCAAGTTTTGACATAACATGTAAAAATTGTGGGACTTCATATAGGGAATTCAAAAAAACCGGTCTTGTCGGATGCAGTGAATGCTATAAAGAGTTTTCAAAAATACTTAAGCCTGTAATTAAGAGAGTTCAGGCCAATCTTGAGCACACTGGAAAAATACCGAAAAGGTCTGGTGAAAAGATTATAAATAGGAGAAATCTTATGAAGCTCAAACAGGATCTTCAAAAGGCTATTGCTCTTGAAGAATATGAGAAAGCTGCACAAATTAGGGATAAGATAAAAGAACTTCAAAGTGGTGATTACAATGATGACACTATGAAGGGCAAGGGGGAAGAATCATGAATGACTGGTTGACATCATCAAATGAAAACAATGAAGATCTGGTTATAAGTACAAGAGTTAGACTTGCCAGAAATTTGGCTAAGGTACCGTTTCCCCATAAATTAAGTGAACAAAAAGGCAGGGATGTAGTTTCACTTGTGGAAAAAGCTTTTTACGAAAATACAGATGAAAAAGATGCTTTTACAAGCAATCATCTCTGGAACGAAAATGAGAATAAAAGAAAAATGTTTCTTGAGAAGCATCTTATAAGTAAGAATCTCATAGAAAATAGCAACAAGGGATCTTTTATACTTAATAATGATAAAACCATAAGTATAATGATTAATGAAGAAGATCATATAAGAATTCAATGTATAACGGCAGGATTTAATCTTGAAGATGTTTATGAGTCAAGTGATACAATAGATAATATTCTGGAGGAAAATCTTGAATATGCTTTTGATGAAAGACTTGGCTATCTTACAGCTTGCCCAACAAACTTGGGAACGGGATTCAGGGCGTCTGTAATGCTGCATCTTCCAGCAATCTCTTTAACCAATCAGATAAATGGACTTTTAAATGCACTTAGCCAGGTTGGAATGACGATACGTGGATTGTATGGAGAAGGGTCAAAAGCTTTGGGCAATGTTTATCAAATTTCGAATCAAGTGACGCTTGGGCGTAGTGAAGAAGAAATAATGAGCAATCTCAAGGCACTTGTAAATCAAACGATCAATCAGGAAAAGTCTTGTAGAGAAAGTCTGATTAAGAGTTCAAAATATGAGCTTCAAGACAGGATATTCAGAGCACTTGCAATTTTGAGGTATTCGGTACTTTTAAATCTGAATGAATGTTTAAAACTTTTATCTTATGTAAGATTAGGTGTGGAAATGGGAATAATTAAAGATGTAAGTAAGCCTGTGTTGAATAGTCTGCTTGTGGAAATACAACCGGCTACCATACAACAAAATCATGATACGATTTTATCGAGTAGGGATTTGAATTTTAATAGAGCTGAATTAGTAAGAAAAAAGTTGTCTCAAAATACAGCTGAATAAAAAGGAGGGTGAATGATATTATGATGTTTGGTAGATTTACTGAAAGAGCGCAGAAAGTTATTATATATGCTCAAGAAGAGGCACAATCACTTAAACATGGATACGTTGGAACAGAGCATATACTTCTTGGAATATTGAGAGAAGAAGGAATATCAAAAACTTTGCTTAATAATATGAACATTACTGCTGACAATGTAAAATCACTTATAGAAGAGTATGAGGGAAGAGGTGAAATAGAATTATACAATAACGAAATACCTCTTACCCCGAGAACCAAGAGACTGCTCGAGTTAAGTTTGTTTGAGGCTAGAAATTTGAATCACAATTATATAAGTCCTGAACATATATTGCTTGCATTGATAAGAGAAGCTGAAGGAGTAGCTTTTACAATCCTCAATAATCTTGGTGCGGATTTTAATAAATTAAGAAAAGAGCTTGTAAATTCATTATCCGGAGAACAATCCACAAATACAGGCAACAGTAAAAAGGGTTCTGGAGAACCAACTCCAACTCTTGACCAGTTTGGACGTGATCTGACTGACATGGCAAGAGAAGGAAAACTTGATCCTGTAATAGGAAGGGATAAAGAAACTCAGAGGGTACTTGAGATATTAAGTAGAAGAACAAAAAATAATCCTTGCCTTATAGGGGATCCTGGAGTTGGTAAAACTGCCATTGCCGAAGGACTTGCTCAAAAAATAGTTTCATCGAACATACCTGAGCTTTTAATGGGAAAAAGAGTTGTAACGCTTGATCTTTCTTCTATGATTGCGGGATCTAAATATAGAGGAGAGTTTGAAGAAAGACTCAAGAAGGTAATGGAGGAAATCAGGAAGTCTGGAAATGTAATACTGTTTATAGATGAAATCCATACTATAATTGGAGCAGGAGCGGCAGAAGGTGCCATTGATGCTTCCAACATATTAAAACCAGCTCTTGCAAGAGGAGAAATACAGTGCATAGGTGCAACAACCATAGATGAATACAGAAAATACATTGAAAAGGATGCTGCTCTTGAGAGAAGATTCCAACCAATAATGGTAGGCGAGCCTACCAAGGAAGAAGCAGTTCTTATATTGAAAGGACTTAGAGATAAGTATGAGGCTCACCACAGGGTCAAGATAACCGATGCGGCAATTGATTCAGCTGTAAATTTGTCGGACAGATATATTACAGATAGATATTTGCCGGATAAAGCCATAGACCTAATTGATGAAGCATGTGCAAAAATCAGAATACAGAATTTAATTGCTCCACCTGATTTGAAGAAGATACAGGAAGAGCTTGAAAAGATAACAAAAGAGAAAGAAGATTCAATAAGAGTTCAGGATTTTGAAAAAGCAGCTAAACTTAGAGATCAGGAAAAGACATTAAAAGACAAACTTCAGGGAATGAAGACCAACTGGAAAACCGAGAAGGAAGTATCGAATTTGAAGGTTACTCCTGATCATATTGCATCGGTAGTATCGCAGTGGACCAATATACCTGTTGAGAAGCTAACGGAGAAAGAATCCCAGAAGCTTTTGAAGCTGGAGAGTATACTTCACAAAAGGGTGATAGGACAGGATGAGGCTGTAAAATCAATATCACGAGCTGTGAGAAGGGCAAGGGTTGGACTTAAAGATCCAAATAGGCCTATTGGTTCATTTATTTTCCTTGGACCTACGGGTGTAGGAAAAACGGAGCTTTCAAAGGCACTTGCAGAAGTAATGTTTGGCGATGAAAGCAATATGATAAGAATAGATATGTCAGAATATATGGAGAAGCATACTGTATCAAGGCTTATAGGATCACCACCAGGATATGTGGGATATGATGAAGGTGGTCAGCTTACTGAAAAGGTAAGAAGGAATCCATATTCCGTAGTACTCTTTGATGAAATAGAAAAAGCACATCCTGAAGTTTTTAATATACTTCTTCAAATACTTGAAGATGGAAGGCTTACAGATGGCAAGGGAAAAACGGTAAACTTCAAAAATACCATAGTTATAATGACATCCAATGTGGGAGCTTCGACTATAAAAAAACAGAAGCTTGTAGGTTTTTCAGCAGGTGATTCTGAAAAGAAGCAGGAAGATGAATATGAGCGTATGAAAGAAAACATAATGGAAGAATTGAAGAGCTCATTCAGACCTGAATTTCTAAATAGAATTGATGATATTATAGTATTTAGAAAACTTGGAGAAGAAGATTTGAAAAAGATAGTAAAGCTAATGCTTAAAGAGGTTTCTTCAAGATTAAAGGCTCAAAACATTCAAATCGATTTTACAGAAGGTGCCCAGGAACTTTTAACAAAAGAAGGTTTTGATATAAATTATGGAGCAAGACCGCTTAGGCGTGCCATTACAAAAACAGTTGAAGACAGACTTTCGGAAGAAATGCTCAAAGGAAATATAAAAAGAGGAGATAAAGTCAAGGTAAGTTCCAATGAAGATGATCTTGAATTTAATAAAGTAGAGTAATTTCAGTGATGCCCCCGTACGTTTATAGTAGGGGGCATCACTGATAATTATGTGGACAAAAAAATCATCAAATCTTAACAATTTTATGCTTATTATTAATGTATAATTGTTTTTGTATAGAGGAGGTAATGCAGTGGCTAAAATTAAAACTGTATTTGTATGTCAGAATTGCGGTTATGAATCTTTGAAATGGATAGGAAAATGTCCTAATTGCAGTGAATGGAACAGTATGGTTGAGGAAACCAAGACTTCCGTTAAAAAAGGTAAAGCAATTGATGCTGTGAATATTAATGAACCAAGAAAGATAAATACTATAAAATCAAGTGAGCATGAAAGAATGGATACGGGAATAGAGGAACTCAACAGAGTGCTTGGGGGGGGCATTGTAACGGGATCTTTGACCCTTATATCGGGAGCTCCCGGAATAGGAAAATCTACGCTGCTTCTTCAAACAGCCAATAATATTGCATCTAAGTATGGAAAGGTACTTTATATCTCTGGAGAGGAATCTGAAGAACAGATCAAAATGAGAGGGGATAGGCTGGGAGCTAATTGTGAAAATATATATGTGCTTTCTGAAACAAATCTTGATGTAATAGAAAGGAATATAGAAAAAACAAATCCTAAATTTGTTATAATAGATTCAATACAAACTTTGTTTAAGGATGATATTGGGTCTGCACCTGGAAGTGTATCTCAAGTTAGAGAAAGTTCAAACGATATTATGCGTATAGGTAAAACTAAGGTTATAGCATTTTTTATAGTTGCTCATATTACCAAACAAGGTCAGCTTGCAGGACCAAGGGTACTTGAGCACATGGTAGATACCGTCCTTTTTTTTGAGGGAGAAAGAAATGAAGAATTTAGAATACTTAGAACAATAAAAAATAGATTTGGAACTACAAGTGAAATTGGAGTATTCGAGATGAGAGAAAGTGGACTCTGCGAGATATCAAATCCATCAAGAGCTTTTCTGGAAGAAACGAATTTACAGCAGGAAGGATCAACTATTATTGGAATAATGGAGGGAACTAGGCCCATACTTATAGAGGTTCAAGCTCTTGTAAGCCAGACCAAGGCTGTAATCCCAAGAAGAACTGCAGTAGGTGTTGACAATTCAAGATTAAGTCTCATTTTGGCCGTCCTTGAAAAAAAGCTCAAGATACCATTTTATAATTCAGATGTTTATGTGAATGTAGTTGGAGGACTTGAGGTAGATGGAACATACGGAGATCTCGGCATTGCACTTTCTTTAATATCTAGTGCAAAGTCGATAAGCCTGAAGCCGGAAAAGTTGCTTGTTGTTGGTGAAATTGGACTTACGGGAGAGGTACGACCTGTATCATTTTGTGATAGAATTATAAGTGAAGCTGGAAAGATGGGTTTTACAAATGTATTGATACCGGACAGAAATAAGGAAAAAATACATAGCAATAAGTTGAATGTTATGGGTGTGTCTTCCCTTAAAGATGCATTAAATAAAGTCTTTTGATTTAAGGTGATAATTGTGAGAGTAGAAAAAAATAAGGAATTAAAAAGCATATTGAAATTACTTGCTCCGGGAACTCAGCTCAGAGAAGGATTGGAGAATATACTCAGGGCGAAGACGGGTGGATTGCTGTTGCTTGGAAACAGTGATCAGATATTGAAAATTGTAGATGGAGGATTTGCAATAGATTCAGATTACAGCCCGTCCTATGTCTATGAGCTGGCCAAGATGGATGGTGCAATAGTTTTAAGTACGGATTTGAAAAAGATATTATATGCAAATGCCCAGCTTATTCCAGATTCGGGAACTCCGACTTTTGAAACTGGAACAAGGCATAGAACTGCAGACAGGGTTGCAAAACAGACAGGTTCAATAGTGATTGCAATTTCACAGAGAAGAAACATAATAACAGTATACAAAGGCTATATAAAATATGTACTTAGAGACAGCAGTATAATACTTGCAAGAGCCAATCAGGCACTGCAAACCCTTGAAAAGTATGTTTCCGTATTGGAGCGAATCGTAAACAATTTAAATATACTGGAATTTCAGGACTTGGTTACGCTTTTTGATGTTATGACGGCAATTCAGAGAACAGAGATGGTAATGAGGATAGTATCTGAAATTGAAATATATATATGTGAGCTTGGAAATGAAGGAAGGCTTATATCAATGCAGCTCAACGAACTTATAAAAAATATTGAGCAGGATGGAATATGGATGATAAGGGACTATTGCCAGAAAGACATCAACTATGAGGAAATATATAAGCATATACAGGCAATGAGTTCTGATGAACTTTTAAATCTTGATTGCATTGCAAAAGCTTTGGGATATACTGGGGTACCGCTTATGGATACTTTAATTTCGCCAAGAGGTTATAGAATGCTCGACAAGATACCTAGGATACCTACTAATGTAATAGAAAATCTCGTAAAGAATTTTAAAGAGTTAAAGGGAGCCATGGAGGCATCTTATGAGGAACTTGACAATGTTGAGGGAATTGGAGAAGCTAGGGCGAGGGCCATAAAGAATGGCCTTAGAAGGTTGAGAGAACAGATTATTGTAGATAATAACTTTAGCACAAAATAATATATTTCATTATTTTGTGCTGCAGTTTATCTGAAAGAGTATTTTCCGAGAGTGGTTATTTTGTCATATTCTTTTAATAATATGTCGTATAAATTCAAGTCTAATGAATTGCATAAGGAAGCAAGATAAAAGAGATTATTTCCTATTTCACTTGCAATTATTTCACGGCAATTATTACATAATTTACCCTTAAGATGAGTTTTCAAGCAGTTTTCGAGTGAATTTATGTCAATATTTTCTTTTTCATAAGGAAGCTGCTGTTTTTCTGCGGAAATTTTTATACATCCACAGTTGGTAACGGATTTTGCTATTGATCTATTTATTCTTGCATTGGATTCTTGAAGTTTGGTTATTATATCTAAAATACTCTTATGTCTCAATAAGGATTCGTTAACAACATCTTGAAAATTGTCAAAGATTATATCTTTCATTTGATTCAACTCCTTGTTTATAGTTAACATACTTTATATATCAATTATAATTTTTATTAGATAATTTTGTCAATGAATTACAGCTCATTTAAAATATATGATAAACCAATAATTGATTGATGAACAGGGGGCATTAATAAAAGTTTTGAACGGATATGTAAGGTAAATATGATTAAAATACGGAAATTTAGTAAATAATTTATTAAATAAATGGAGTCTTATTGAAAAAAGACTGTTGTTAATATATATTAGATATTAACAACAGGGAATTATTAGGTTTTTATAAATTTGATAAGGAGGTGAGTCTATTGTTAAAAAAAATATTGAGAGGACTTTTTACAATAATAGGCTTGATAATTGGATATTTGTTTGGAGAAGCTGTGATAAACAGCCACTATTTTGTTAAAATGGGTTATTTGAGTAACGGGCCCATAGGAAAAATGCTTTTTTTAATTATAGTAAGTGTAATTTTTGGAATAATATTATTTTTAATATCTCCATGGATTAATGTACTTATAATGAAAACCATGGATTACATTGAAAAAAGTCTTCAAAAACTTCCTGCTGTAGAGATTTTGATTGGTTTCATAGGTGCACTTCTTGGACTTTTAATATCGGCAATTTTTGTAAATCTACTTGCCAAAATACCGGTAGTAGGAACATTGCTGGCGGTATTGGTAGCTATACTGATGGCAGCATTGGGAGTAAATTTGGCCATAAAGAAAAAAGATGAACTTATAAGTCTTTTCAGCAATATTTCAATTAGAAGGTCTCAGGGAGTTAAGGACAAGAAATCAAAAGGTGGAAACGGCGGTTTGTGTCCTAAGGTGCTTGATACGTCTGTTATAATTGACGGAAGGATATTTGATATATGTCAGACTGGGTTTATAGAGGGACCACTTGTAATTCCAAATTTTGTGCTGGCGGAACTTAGGCATATAGCGGATTCATCAGATAGTTTGAAGAGAACCAGAGGTAGAAGAGGACTTGATGTACTCAATAAAATACAGAAAGAACTTAGTATAGAAGTTAGAAAATATGAAAAAGATTTTCCTGATATAAAAGAAGTTGACAGCAAACTTTTGAAGCTTTCTCAGGTACTTAATGGAAAAGTAATTACGAATGATTATAATTTAAACAAGGTAGCAGAGTTTCAAGGTGTTCCTGTGCTTAATATAAATGAACTTGCCAATGCAGTAAAACCTGTAGTCCTTCCCGGAGAAGAAATGAAGGTTCAGATAATAAAGGATGGAAAAGAGTCAGGACAGGGGATAGCGTATCTTGATGATGGTACGATGATAGTAATAGAAGGAGGCAAAAAATATATAGGTAATACGAAAGATGTAGTTGTAACTTCCGTATTGCAGACAGCTGCTGGCAGAATGATATTTGCTAAACAAAAAGAGGAGTTTTGATATGGAAGGTAATTATGCTATTATAGTGGCTGCAGGCAAAGGAACACGAATGCATGCAGGCATTAACAAGCAGCTTATTGATATATATGGAAAGCCGCTGCTTTATTATTCTATAGAAGCTTTTTCCAGAAGCAGCTTAATTGATGGGATAATATTGGTTTGTGCGAAAGAGGAAATGGAATATTGCAGGAATAATATAATTGGAAAATATGATTTCAAAAAAGTTATTGATATTGTGGAAGGCGGAACCAGACGTCAAGACTCGGTTTTAAACGGACTTCGAGCATTAAAGACATTTGATTGTAATGTGGTGCTTATACATGATGGGGCTAGACCATTTGTATCTGATAGAATAATAGAGGATGGAGTGAAATTTGCCAGAATTTACGGTTCGTGTGCATGTGCGGCAAAGGTCAAGGATACAATAAAAATAAAAAGTGCAGATGGTTTTTCTGCCGATACACTTGACAGGGAAAAACTAGTTTCAGTTCAAACACCTCAGTGTTTTCTTTATGATCTCATATTGGAATGCCATGAGAAGGTATCAAGTGAAAATTTCAGTGTTACGGATGATACAATGGTGGCTGAACATTATGGAAAGAAAGTTTATTTGTATGATGGAAGTTATGATAACATAAAAATAACTACTCCGGATGATTTAAAAATTGCAAAAATAATAGTTGGAAGTTTAAGTTAGAAGTAGTTTCAATTCCCTTGTTTTATAATAATATATATAAGACAGGGGAATTGATTTAATCGGGTGAAAAATTAAGTGAAAACAACAGAAATATTACGTAATATATGACAAATATGATAAAATGAATAATGATTATTAATTTAGGCATGATGAATATAAAATTAAATAAGGAGTGCAAACATTTATGAAAATTTATAATACTATGTCCAAAAGAAAAGAGGAATTTATACCACTGCGGCCTGGTGAAGTAAGTATGTATGTTTGTGGACCTACGGTATACAATTTTTTTCATATAGGGAATGCAAGGACTTTTGTTGTTTTTGATACTGTAAGAAGGTATTTTGAATATAGAGGATATAAAGTCAAATATATACAAAATTTTACTGATATTGATGATAAAATGATAAAAAGAGCAAATGAAGAAGGAGTTACTGTACAGGAACTGGGAAGCAGATTTATAAATGAATATTATAAGGATGCGGACTCGCTTAATATAGAAAGAGCTACTGCAAACCCACGAGCTACTGAGTATATTGAACAGATAATTTCATTTGTCAAAGATCTCATTGACAGAGAATATGCATATGAAATTGACGGGGATGTATATTTTAGAACAAAGAAGTTCAAGGAGTACGGTAAACTTTCAGGACAAAATATAGAAGATCTTCAGGCTGGTGCAAGAATAGAGGTAGATACACGAAAGAAGGATCCCATGGATTTCGCGGTATGGAAATCTCAAAAGGCGGGAGAACCTGCATGGAAGAGTCCATGGGGAATGGGAAGACCAGGATGGCATATAGAGTGTTCGTGCATGGTGTATAATCTGCTTGGTGATACTATAGACATTCATGCAGGAGGATCCGATTTGGAGTTTCCACATCATGAAAACGAAATTGCACAAAGTGAGAGTAGAACAGGAAAAACCTTTGCAAAGTATTGGATGCATTCTGCTTTTGTAAATGTGAATAATCAAAAGATGTCTAAATCACTTAACAATTTTTTTACAGCAAGAGAAATACTTGATAAATATGAACCTGATGTAATTAGAATGTTCATGCTTTCAGGGCATTATAGGACACAAATAAATTTTAGCCTTGAGCTTTTAGACTCATCCAAGTCTGCATTGGATAGATTATACAATTCAATAACCAATATGGAAAACTTTCTTGAAGAGACACAAGCAGATGAAATGGATGATGAAGAGAGGAAGTATCAGAAAAAACTGCTCTCATATAAAGATAAATATATGGAGAAAATGGATGATGATTTTAATACAGCAGATGCAATATCTGTGATATTTGACCTGATAAAAGATGTAAATATAAATGTGAATAACAAGTCATCTAAGGATTTGATAAAATATTGTATTGATCTTGTTAGAGAACTTGGTGGACCGCTTGGCATCCTTCAGAAATCAAAAAAAGGAAGCATAGAAGAAGATATTGAAGGCATGATAGAGCAAAGGCAAAAGGCAAGAAGTGCAAAAAACTGGGCACTTGCAGACAAAATAAGAGATGAACTTAAAGCAGAAGGTATAGTACTTGAGGATACTTCTGATGGGGTTAGATGGAAGAGGATATAAATGGAAAACAGATATTTATTTGAAGAGAAATTTACTGAAGAAGAGGCAAGGGAATTAAATCCACTCGTACTCGCTTTTGTTGGTGATGCCGTATATGAAGTTTTTGTGAGAACGTATTTAGTTGATAAAAATAGGAACATGAATGTTCACAAACTTCATGTATTGGCAATACAGTTTGTTAAAGCACATTCCCAAAGTGAGATTTTAAAAAGGATTTATGACAAGTTATCGGAAGACGAACTATATTTTTTTAAAAGGGGAAGAAATGCAAAGTCAGGAAGCATACCTAAAAATGCAGATGTACAGGAATACAGATTTGCCACGGGGCTTGAATCACTGATTGGGTATCTGTATCTTACAAAAAAGTCGGAAAGGTTGGAATACCTTTTGAATATTATGATATCTTTTAAAATATGAATTTGGAGTATTTAAAAGAAAGTGGGAGTTGAAGTTTTACAGTATGGAAGATAAGTTTGCTGAAAATATAATAGAGGGCAGAAATTCTGTAATTGAGGTGCTTAAGTCAAATAAGACAGTGGAGGAACTTTTAGTATCAAACGGGGAACTCACGGGATCTATAAATAAAATACTGCACCTTGCAAAAGACAAGAATGTAGTTGTAAAAAGGGTTGACAAAAAGAAACTTGATAAGATTTCATATACTGGAGCACATCAGGGTGTAATTGCGAAAGTGAGTTCATATAAATATTACAGCCTTGAACAAATTATTGATTATGCGTCGCAGAAAAATGAAAAGCCATTTTTAATAATACTTGATGAAATAGAGGATCCTCATAATTTTGGTGCCATAATAAGAACTGCGGAAGTTTGTGGAGCTCATGGTATTATAATTCCCAAAAGAAGAAACATTGGAGTTACTCCAACAGTATACAAATCTTCTGCAGGGGCGGCTGAATATATGAAAATATGTAAAGTTGGAAATTTGAATTCAACTATTGAAACCCTGAAAAAGCTCGGCATTTGGATATATGGTGCCGACATGGACGGCAAAGATTACTGTTTTAATACAGATTTTAAAGGCGGGGCTGCTCTTGTAATAGGAAGTGAAGGCAGAGGAATTTCAAGACTCATAAAGGAAAAGTGCGATGTACTTGTTAAAATTCCTATGATGGGAAAAATAACTTCATTGAATGCTTCAGTGGCAGGGGGAATAATAATGTATGAAATTTTAAAACAAAGAATAAAAGGACATGAAAATTGAGAATCATTTTTGTTGATGGATATAATGTTATAAATAGCTGGCCTGAGCTAAAGAAGAAAAAAGAATATAGTTTTGAGAGTGCAAGGCAGGGTCTTATTGATTCCATGGCAAATTATGCAGCGTTTAAAGGATACAGGATAGTTATAATCTTTGATGCACAGTTTGTACAAGGAAGTATGGAAAATCGGGAGGCCATTAGTGAAAATGTAGATACTGTTTTCACTAAAGAAGGTGAAACAGCGGATGCATATATAGAAAAATGTGTTAATGATATAGGACGCAGAAATGAGGTGTTTGTTGTCACTTCCGATAGACTTGAGCAGGAACTTGTTTTTCAAAGAGGGGCGGTTAGAATGTCATCTTTGGAATTTCACAAGGAAGTCAAATCCATAGGCAATAGAATCAGTAACACCATAAAAACAAGTTATTCAGATAGAAAACATACTTTAGAAGATAGAATTGACAAGAATATACTAGATAAACTTGAAAAAATTAGAAGAAACCGTTAAAATCTATTGACTGACAATTTATTTGTAATGTATAATCAACGTATGGTCTATATTTGTTTTGGAGGGGATATTTTGGAAAATAGGGGTTATGTTGGGAAAGTTTCCTCCTTTAAAGAAAAATCAGATGAGGAAGTAGTGGTTGAGGCAAAAAAGGGGGATACAAGAGCTCAGGAATATTTAATAAACAAGTACGAGAATTTTGTAAAGTCAAAGTCAAAATCATATTTTCTAATTGGAGCAGACAAAGAGGACATATATCAGGAAGGTATGATTGGGCTGTACAAGGCTATAAGAGATTTCAAAGCTGACAAATTGTCGTCTTTTAAAGCTTTTGCAGAACTATGCATTACACGGCAGATAATTACTGCAATAAAAACGGCTACAAGGCAAAAACATATTCCGCTTAATACATATATTTCGTTGAATAAGCCAATATATGATGAAGAATCAGATAGAACTCTACTGGATGTTTTGTCTGAGGCAAAAGTGGCTGATCCTGAAGAACTTATAATAAGCAGGGAAGAATTAAGCCACATACAGAGTGAAATTGGAGATGTGCTTTCAAATTTGGAGATGCAGGTGCTTGTTTCATATCTTGATGGCAAGTCATATCAAGAAATTGCATGTGATTTAGATAGACATGCTAAGTCTATAGACAATGCTTTGCAGAGAGTCAAAAGAAAGTTGGAAAAATGTTTGGGCGATAGATAAAATTATGTTGACAAAGGAATATAGATGTATTAGAATTAATAATCGGTATACAACTTTCTATAATTGGTTTGTACATTTATAAGCGGGAGTAGTTCAGTGGTAGAACACCAGCTTCCCAAGCTGGTTGTCGCGGGTTCAATCCCCGTCTCCCGCTCCAATTTTGAGATTGCCCATGTAGCTCAGTTGGCAGAGCGTCACCTTGGTAAGGTGGAGGTCACCAGTTCAATCCTGGTCATGGGCTCCAATGTAGTGCAATTGTATAAGGTGAGTTTGCAACACACCAGGGTGAGTTTACTTAATTAAAACTTTGAACAAACGAGGAGGAAGAAAAAAGATGTCAAAAGAGAAATATGAGAGAACAAAACCGCATGTAAACATAGGAACAATAGGACACGTAGACCATGGAAAGACAACATTAACAGCAGCAATAACAACAGTATTGTCAAAAGAGGGAAAAGCAGCAGCAACAAAATATGATGAAATAGATAAAGCACCAGAAGAAAAAGAAAGAGGAATAACAATAAACACAGCGCATGTAGAGTATGAGACAGACAAGAGACATTATGCACATGTAGATTGTCCAGGACATGCAGATTATGTAAAGAACATGATAACAGGAGCAGCACAGATGGATGGAGCAATCCTGGTAGTAAGTGCAGCAGATGGACCAATGCCACAGACAAGAGAACATATACTTCTAGCAAGCAGAGTAGGAGTACAGCATATAGTAGTATTCTTAAACAAGTCAGATCAGGTAGATGATCCAGAATTAATAGAATTGGTAGAGATGGAAGTAAGAGAACTTTTAAGTGAATATGGATTTCCAGGAGACGATGTACCAATAATCGTAGGAAGTGCACTTAAAGTATTAGAGAATCCAGATGATGAAGAGACAACAAAATGCATACATGAGTTAATGGATGCAGTAGATGAATATATACCAACACCAGAAAGACCAACAGACAAACCGTTCCTTATGCCAATAGAGGATATCTTCACAATAACAGGAAGAGGAACAGTGGCAACAGGAAGAGTAGAGACAGGAAAACTCAAGATAGGAGACGAACTTGAGGTAGTAGGACTTACAGAAGAGAAGAAGAAGACAGTATGTACTGGAGTAGAAATGTTCAGAAAGATGTTGGATCAGGCGCTTGCAGGAGATAACATAGGAGCACTTTTAAGAGGAGTACAGAGAGAAGATATACAGAGGGGTCAGGTTCTTGCACAGCCGGGAACAGTACATCCGCACAAGAAATTTGTAGGTCAGGTATATGTACTTAAAAAAGAAGAGGGTGGAAGACATACACCATTCTTTAACGGATACAGACCACAGTTTTATTTCAGAACAACAGACGTAACAGGATCTATAGCACTACCAGAAGGAGTAGAAATGGTAATGCCAGGAGATCATATAGACATGAACGTAGAACTTATAACACCAGTAGCAATGCATGAAGGACTTAGATTTGCAATAAGAGAAGGCGGAAGAACAGTAGGTTCAGGTGTTGTTACTAAGATTGTTGAGTAGTTTCTTAGTAT
>NZ_JBZAYZ010000023.1:0-21032 GCF_058242705.1 Clostridium pabulibutyricum | reverse complement strand
TCCATGGAAACAGGCTTCATTTGAACGTTACTGTAATAAGCAAGTTCATAGACAAAAAGAAAAAATAGCATAAAAAACTTACGAAATTATTTTTTAAAAATTAATTGTTTCTAAGGTTTGTTTGCCATACCTTAAATTAATAGCATCAAAACAATAAAGCACCAGCAAAAAACTGGTGCTAATAATTAAAACTTTTTGGGACATTTTCAAAAATGCTTGACATACCTTTTTTAAAATCTTTTTATTCTAAAATATTATATTTATTGTTGCAAATAATTCGCATATAGATATATAATATTAATTGTATTTTCACTATACAACAATATTATCTTATATGGAGGAAATTTCCATGATCAAAATTTCGAATCTTAGTTTTTCATATAACAACTGTCCACCATATATTATAGACAATCTCAACCTGGATATAAAAGATGACAGTTATACTTCAATACTCGGTGAAAATGGAAGTGCAAAAACAACCTTAGTAAGACTTATACTTGGACTTTTAACTCCTATACACGGAACTATAAAATTAAACACAAATAGAATAGGCTACGTTCCCCAAAGACTTGAAAGCTTCAACTCCCAATTTCCAATAACAGTATTTGAGATACTAAAAAGCCACATGAAAATCTTAAAAATAAATGATTCCTCAGTAATAGACGAATGTCTTGACTCGGTGGGAATGAATAACTTTAAAAAAAGTCTAATAGGAAATCTTTCAGGCGGGCAAATGCAAAAGATATTTATAGCTAGAGCACTTCTCGGCTCACCAAAGCTTCTTATATTTGACGAACCTTCTACCGGAATAGATATAAACAGCCAGAAAGAAATTTACAAATTAATAAAACACTTGAATAGAAAACATGGAATAACCGTACTTACAGTAGAACACAACATGGATGCTGCAATGGAAAATTCAACCCACATATGCACCATGAAAGAAGGCCACTGTAACATGTACAACATCTACGAATACAAACAACTTTTAACGGAGGCTAAAAATGCTTGAATATGGATTTATGCAAAATGCAATAATTGCTGGTATTTTTATATCTATATTATGCCCTACAGTTGGAATGTTCCTTGTTCTAAGGCGATATTCCATGATGGGTGATTCACTTTCACATTCATCATTTGCAGGTGTTGCTCTTGGACTTGTATTTGGATACAATCCTATAATAACAGCCATGATATTCACCACCATAGCTGGATTTGTAATAGAATTTTTAAGAAATTACTATGAAAAATATGCAGAACTGATTCTAGTAATAGTTCTTACATTTTCTGCTGGAGTTGCAATAGTCCTTATAAGTACTGGGATGGCAAATGCCAACGTAGATTCTTATTTATTCGGAAGCATCTTAACAATTTCAAAAAATGAGCTGCGTACAGTATTTATACTCAGCATAATATCAATAATTACATTGTCCATTTTATATAACAAACTACTTTATATAACCTTTGACCAAGTCGGAGCGAAAGTCGCCGGAGTCAATGTAAAACTCATAAATTACATTTTTGCCCTGCTTGTAGCTGCAACTATATCAGTGTCCATAAGAATACTTGGCATACTTGTAATTTCGGCAATGATAGCAATGCCATCTGCAGCTGCACTTCAACTTCACAAGGGATTTAAAACAACTTTGATTCTATCAATCCTGTTCGGATTTATAGATATAATGACGGGGCTTATACTTTCATATTACATGAATAGCGCACCAGGTGGAACAATTGCTCTTACTTCAGTTGCCCTGCTTGTGATAATTCTTTTAGGTAAAAAAATTTCAAATAAAATATAGAACAATATATTAATGTCTATTCATATATTGTTCTATATTTTTATACATACTGGACCATGATCTTCTTGAAAACATAACTGAAACTTTGCTTTTTCTGGATTCTTCTTTTATAATTTCGGCCATATTGTGACCTATGAAATCTGTAAGTATAAGTACAAGATCTGTATTCTGGGGAATTTTTATTTTTCTATCCCCCTTCTTTCTTCCTGTTACATGACCTACTTCATTAAATCCACTTTCCCTAAGCTTATCTTTTATATTTCCAAGCCGATCTCCCCCTATTACCAAAATACTCATTTACCTATTCCTCCTCTTTTATTATTTATAAAGCATTCATTAACATGGATGGAAGGGTACCATCCACTACATTTTTTGCGATATTATATCTGTCTATATCGTAGTCCATAAATATTTTTTTTGCAGATTCTATATTGTCATAAACTTTCCAGTATCCATTCATAAGGCATTTTTTATGTGACTTCCCCATAAATCCGATTACATCCTTAAGTGGGAATCCTAAAAATATGCCAATTTCGTGTGGACATCCAATAGTAAATCTATCTTTTAAAAGTAACAAATTATCCATTAAATCAAATTCGCAACTATACCCGAATCTACTCAAAAAGCCCATATTGTATTCTTCATATACAACCTGTTCCATCTTATATACATTGTAAAACAATATTATAACTGAATCTTTGGTCTTTTTTATCTCTAAAAAATTTAATTTGTAGGTATTGAAAAATGAATATTTATACCTTTCCCATAGGACATTTAATTCTCCGTTTTCCCTTCTTAAAGTCATGATGGAAGATGGCTTTCTTCCAGATATGGTGGATGCAATACCATACGATATTACCCCGAAAAGATATTCCTTTCCATTCATATTCCTTATTTTTGTCATATACTTTTCTATAATTATACCTGACATCCATAAACACCCTTTAATTAATATTGATTTTCATTTTCAATTATAACTTATTTTACCCTTCTTGTAAATACATATGCCATACTTGAAATAATTATATAAAAAAATAAGCCTCCTGGCTTATTAGTGACAAAATTAAAAAACTGCCTGTTTGAATCCTTTTCCTCTCACTTCACTTGCATCCATTATTGACATCACTGCATGCGAATCAATATTTCCTATAAATTCTTTAGCTTCCTCTGTCTGCCTTGCATTCATTATAGAATATATAATCTTTTTCTTGCTTCCAGTGTAAGCCCCTTCTCCATAAAGATAAGTTACACCACGTCCAAGTTTCTTGCTTATTGCTTCCTCTACATCCTCACTCTCCCCTGTTACTACAAACAATATTTTCTGCCTGTCGAATCCTTGTATTGCCTTGTCAACTACCACACAGTACATATACATGGAAATCATAGTATATACTGCTATTTCAAGACTCCCTACAAACATTCCAACTGAAACTATTATTACATTAATCATGAAAGTCATTCTTCCTACAGACATTCCAAGTTTTTTCTTTGCAGCTACAGCTATTATGTCAGTTCCCCCCTGAGATGCCCTGCATTTGAATATGATTCCTGCCCCGGTACCAGTCAATATTCCGCTGCAAAGTGCTGAAACAAGAGGATCATTCAAGTAATAAAATTGAGATATATTTTTCGTAAATATAAGTGCCAGTGACATCGACAGCATACCAATGAAACTGAATACTGTAAAATCTTTGTTTATCAATTTAAAACCTATTATAAAGACAGGTATATTTATAATTATTACAAAATAACCAGATGATATACCAGTAATATACTGCAATATAATTGCCATGCCAGCAACTCCACCACTTAAAAATCCATGTGGTACGATAAATACATTAACTCCAACAGAATAAACGACACTACCCACTGCAATTAGAAATATTCTCAACAAATTGCGTTTTGCCTTGTCTATATATCTCTCTTCCATATTAAGGCCTCCAATTGCCTGACTTTACTTGCAAGTAGATTTTATAATATACGACTTTACAGGTCAATTTACATAATTCTCATTTAAATATTAATTTTGACCTTGACAGCCGGGATAATAAATTAATTGTAAGAATTATCTACCTGCCTTTGTTTAGCTTGTGAATGCTCTTTTATCTTTTTATCAAATATTCAGTTAATTATATAAATTTGATGTTGAATTTATATAATTTCAACATTCATTTGTCCGAATTGAAGATGATGCTGCAAAAGCACTGTTTAACGCCATTTCATCTCATGCCTTGCAATTATTATTTTGAAATTATGACATATTTATTTTCAAGAAATCATAATTACAGATTTTGTTTCTATACTTGAATTTCAAAAAAATTTATTAATTTTCGATTCCTTTTCTTGCAGTAACACCTTTTTTATAATAATGTTTTATCTCTTTCATTTCAGTTACCAAATCTGCGGCTTCAACTATTTCAGGATCTGCATATCTCCCAGTTATTATTATTTCCACCTTTGGATTTTTTCTTTTTAAAATGTCAAGTACCTTTGAGATATCAAGCAGTTTGTAGTAAAGTACTATATTGAGTTCATCCAGCACAACAACATCATATTCTCCGGACACAACTGCAGTTTCAATTTTTTCAAGCCCTTTTTCTGCAAATTCCATATCTTTCTCCGTAGGCACTCCATTTATAAATGCATCTCTTCCAAACTGTTCCATAGTAAAATCATTCAATAATTCAGGTATTTTCAATTCACTATAATTCATACCTTTTGCAAACTGCCCAAAATAAACTTTTTTTCCTGCACAAATAGCCCTCAATGCAAGCCCAATGGCAGCTGTTGTTTTTCCTTTTCCATTTCCTGTATACACCTGTATATATCCTCTTTCCAAAAAAAATCCTCTCCTTTTTCAATCAGCAAATACATACTTTTTTTTAAAATAATGTACAAGATCATCTATTTCATAAAATACCTTTTCATATGATATCTTTTTTCTCCCAAGTATAAGAGCATATATTCCAAGGTCAATACATGCCTTTATCTTTTCAGGCGTACCGCCTCTGTATCCACTGTCCTTCAATATAACTGCCCCTGCCTTGTATTCATTTATAAAAGCACAGTTCATATTGTAACTCACAGGTCCCTTCACCGCCACTATGTCCTCCATATCCACACCACAATCCATACATTTTTGAATAGCTTCCGGACGCGGCAGAACTCTGCTGACTATTCTATTTTTAACCTTCATGTCCATTATCTTTTTTATATTATTGCTCCCTGTAGTATTAAGTATTGTCCCCTCTATTTTTTTGATTTTTTCTTCAAGTTCCATTATGCTTGCAGCAATAACAACATTTTTGCTGTCTTTAAACATTTCAAGGCAAGAAGGTCTCTCATACCTAACGTAATCCACATCAAGCTGTTTGCATGCATCCATCACATTTTTCGTAGCCTCAACTGCATATGGATGCGATGCATCTATAAATACATTTATGTTATTTTCCCGAATAGTCTTTAAAAATCCCATCTTGTCAAGCCTTGATGTATTAATAACAGAATATTTGCAGTCTTTCAAAGTATCCTTGCCATATCCTGTAGCTGTTGATACGAAAATATCCTGTGTAAATTTGTTAAGTCCCCGAAGTATGTCTCTGCCTTCAGATGTACCAAGAACAAGTCCTATCATATTTTTTCACCTTTCATCAGCGGATTTCCTTTTATAGAATCCTTTATATGCTGTATGTATATGCTATGAAAAGCCGGGTTCTCTCCAAGTCCATGAAGATACGTGCGTGTCTTGAACCCTTTATCTTGAAGAATGTTTTTCCATGAATTTTTATCTGTACCACACATATCCTCTACAACATGATTCCCTGCAACGAGCATGAAAGGCATAAGTACGACTCCCTTCAGCCTCCGTTCGTTCAAACTTGCAATTACATTTTTCAAAACAGGATACCCTTCTACAGTTGCAATAAATACATTTTTCATTCCAGAATCATAAAATACATTCTGCAACATAGAATAACTGGCATTTATCGGGTGACTTGAACCATGCCCCATAAGCACAAGAGCCTCTGAATCTTGATCATAAGAAGGCATCATGTTTTTAAAAGCCTTTACAGCTATCCTATAATCATCTTCCCTGTACAAAATTGGTCTTCCTATAACAAGTTTTTTTAGTCGGCTTTTATAATTTTCAGCAATTGAAACAAGTTTATCATATTCATCTCCCGGAATTATGTGCAAGGGCTGTATATATACATCTTCAATTCCATCTTGAATCATTTTCAAAAGTGCCTCTCCCACAGTGTCAACGTATATGTTATTGTCCTTTTTAAGTTTCGATATTATAATTCCAGATGTAAATGCTCTTCTTACGTCATAATCCTTGAATTCACATCTTATTGCATCTTCAGTGCTTTTTATACACAAGTTCATTACATTTAAAATGCTGGTTCCAAAACTTACCACAAGTATTCCTTTAGTTTTCATAAAACTTCCTCCCTTCAAAAATCATATTTCACCTATACACAATGTCATACCGGATATTTTTAGCTTTGGAGTAAGTTTTGAAGCTCCTGCAAGATATGCACAGGGCTCACACACCCCTGTTATACCAAGAACTTTCTCCACAAAATCACTTCCACAAAATTTATGCTGAACTTTTGATATTTCATCTTTTGAAAATATTTCAAGCTCACATCCAAAATATTCTTTTAAATCCAATATGGCCTTTTCAGAGGCTTTTACATCTACTGTAGCTATAGAATATACCGACTTTATATCTATATTTCTTTTGGAAAGTTCGAGAATCACATTGGCCTTCATTGTATCACTTTCAAATTCACGCATACATCCTATCCCAAGCACTATGTCCTTTCTTATAAGTCGTGCAAGCGTTCCATCACACTTCTCTTCAAAATACGGAACTGATTTCTTATCCGTCACAATCACGGCACCTTCAAAAAACTCAATGTCTCCTGAATACCCTTCAGGACATTTTATTACATTTTTTTCATCCTTGAAAAAGACCTTTCTTCCATCTACAAGAAGTGATGATATATTTTTCAATATTTTGAGATCATCTATAACAAGTCCGTTTTCAGATGCAATTACATCCGGAGCCTTTATTCCAATATTATCCGTGGCAGTTGTTATAACAGGCTCCGCTCCAATGTATTCTGCAATTTTCTCGGAAAGCATGTTGGCCCCTCCTATATGTCCGCTCAAAAGGCTTATTACAAATCTTCCGGAACTGTCAATTACAATAACAGCAGGATCTACATCTTTTGATCTTATGAAGTCTGCAACCGCCCGCACTGCAATACCTGTAGAAGATATAAAAATTACAGTCCTGTATTCTTCCATGGCTTTTTGGGATATATTCTTAAGGTTGAATTTTTCAATATTTGATGTAGAGTAAAGATCACATTCAAACTTTTTTTTCAGTTTTTCCGCTATACAGTCCCCGGATTTTGTAACACTAATTAAAGCCATTTTCATTTAATTCACCTATATCTTCCCTTATATCTACAAGTCCGTCACTCTTTATACTTGCTTCCCTGAATGTAGGCATATTTTCAAGTATATAAAGCGACGCCTCTACTATGCTAAATGCAATAGGACATCCAGATCCCTCACCAAGCCTCATATCAAGATCAAGCATTGGTTTCATTGAAAGTTCCTTCATAACATATTTTGCACCTGGTTCAGCTGAAAGATGCGACGGCAATATAAAATCTCTCACATTTTGATTAAAACGTACTGCACATAGAGCTGCAACAGAGGATATCAATCCATCCATTACTATTGGAACTCTGTTTTTTGCAGCTCCCAGAAAACATCCGCACATTCCACATATGTCAAAGCCTCCAACCTTTGAAAGCACGTCAATTACATCTGAAGGATCCGGTTCATTTACCCGTATTGCGCTTAAGACTGCCTTTTTTTTCAGAAGAAGCTGCTCTTCTGTTATTCCTGAACCTTTCCCAACAGTTATATCAACATCAAGTCCTGTAAGCGCAGTCAATACAGCTGAACTCACCGCTGTATTGCATACTCCCATCTCACCTGTTCCAAAGATATCATACCCTTTTTCAACCAACGTATCTACAGTTTCAATTCCAACTTCAATTGCCCTTGCTGCTTCCTCTCTTGTCATTGCAGGGCCTTTAGCCATATTTTTAGTACCATGAGCTATTTTTCTGTCTATTACACCCGGTATCTGGATATCTTCTTTTATGCCTATGTCAATTACAGTTCTATCTGCGCCATAAAAATCTGAAAGTACACAAACTCCAGTATATCCCCTGGTAAAATTTCTTGTAACATTCACTGTAAGCTTCTGACTGCAGCTGCTTATACCCTCTTCAAACACACCGTTGTCAGAGCACATTATTATTATGTTTTTTTTGTTTACATGATTTATGACTTTGCCCGTTATTCCTGCCATCTTTGCAGCTATTTTCTCAAGCTGTCCAAGACTTCCAATAGGTTTGCTCAGAGTGTCAATTCTTTTCCACGCCTCTTTTATAGCACTTTTATCTTTTCCCTCTATAAACTTCAAAGTATTTTCAAGTGTCCTCAAAACCAATCAACTCCACATTATATTTCCTCTTTTATCCACCTGCATATGTCAAGTGCAAAATAAGTTATTATAATTCCAGCACCCGCCCTCTTTATACAAGTAAGCATCTCTTCTGCCACAGACCTTTCATCTATAAGTCCGGCTTTTGCAGCAGCTTTTACCATGGCAAATTCTCCACTTACATTGTAAGCTGCAACAGGAACATCAAATTTATCCCGTGCACGTCTTATGACGTCGAGATACGGCAGAGCCGGTTTTACCATGACAATATCCGCCCCCTCTCTTATGTCGTCTTCTATTTCAAGCATTGCCTCCATTATATTCCCTGGATCCATCTGATAACCCTTTCTATTCCCAAATTTAGGTGTGGAATCCGCTGCCCCCCTGAAAGGTCCATAAAATGAAGAACAGTATTTTGCACTGTAGGCCATTATTGAAACATCCCTATAGCCGTTTTCATCCAGTGTATTTCTTATCTCCCTAACTCTTCCATCCATCATATCCGAAGGTGCAACCATGTCGGCTCCAGCTTCTGCATGGGAAAGTGATATTTTGGCTATGTACTTTATAGTTTCATCATTGTCAACCTGATTGTTTTTAATTATTCCACAGTGTCCATGATCGGTATATTCACACATACATACATCTGTTATTACAAAAAGCTCTGGATAAAGTTCCTTCAGTTTTCTAACTGCCCTCTGGACAATCCCGTCTTCTGCAAAGGCCGAAGAGCCCACTTCGTCTTTATAACCCGGTATTCCAAACAATATAACGCTTTTAACACCTGCATCCTTTATCTCCGATACGAGATCACAGAGCTTATCCACTGAATAATGATAATTACCTTCAAGAGATGGTATTTCCCTTTTTATATTTTGACCTTCTACTACAAACACTGGATATATAAAATCACTTCGATTAAGCTTGGTTTCTCTTACCATATCCCTTATTACACTATTTTGTCTAAGCCTTCTATGTCTTCTAAACACAACATTCACTCCCCTATATTCGCTTATTTTTAATTTTCAGCAATTTATCTATCACTCCATCTACAGTATATACATCTGACATATCGTATTTTATACTGTAGTTTTGAAGTTCTCTGCCTGTTATCGGTCCTATCGCAATTGCATTTTTTTTCTTGATTTCATCAATCCCTGCAATTTCGATCATGTTTCTTACCGTAGTCGGACTTGTAAATACAATTGTATCAATACATTCAAAATCAACTCTGCTCTTCATCCTGCCTGCACAGGTTTCATATGTATAACACTCATCTACAATGCACCCTGAGCTTTTAAGGCTCTCTGCAAGATAAGGTCTTGAGTTTTTTGATCTCGGAATAAATATTTTATCTCCTTTTTTAATTGAATGCTTCATTTCATCATAAAGACTTTCAGCTACAAATTCAGATGAAAGTATACACGGTATAATTCCATGTTTCTTTACTGCTTTTGAAGTTGCGGGGCCTATAACTGCAACTTTCGCCTTTATATTTCTTATATCATAATTTTCAACATACAGCCTGTCAAAAAAACTTTCCACTCCATTTACACTGGTAAAAACTATATAGTCATAATACGGAAGCTTATTAATGTATTTTTTGATATTTTCACCTGTATGCCTTATTTCTATTGAATTAACCTCCGTCACCTCGGCACCAAGTTCTAAAAGCCTTTTACGCATCAGCCCGGATTGCTTTTTTGACCTTGTTATACATATGTTGTTCCCAAAAAGAGGCTTTTTTTCATACCAATTAAGTGTATCGCTGAACTTTACAACTTCGCCCACAACAATTATACAGGGAGAGTGAACTTTGCCCGTTCTGCAGTCTCTGCATATATTTTCAAGGTTTGATACTACCTTTTTTTGTTTTGCCGTAGTTCCACTCATTACAACAGCACAAGGCGTATCTTTATCCATTCCATTTTCAATCAGCTTTGATGTTATGATATCCAGACTGGAAAATCCCATCATAAATAAAAGCGTTCCTCCTATGTGTGCCGCACTTCTCCAGTCTATATCCAATTTTTCGGCTGTCTTTCCCGTAAACACATGAAAACCTCTTGCAATCTTTCTGTATGTAACAGGTATGCCAGCATAGTTCAATACAGCTATAAAGGATGTAATTCCCGGAATAACCTCAAACTCTATATTTTTCTCTGACAATACAACAGCTTCCTCTCCACCTCTTCCAAATATATATGGATCGCCGCCTTTTACCCTTCCTACCGTATGTCCTTCCTTTACAAATTTAACAAGCATTGAGTTTATTTCATCCTGAGTCTTATAATGGCAGTTCGGTTCTTTTCCACAGTAATATACCCTGCAGTTTTCACTTGTATAGTTAAGAACTTCACTTCCAGAAAGTCTGTCATACATGACAACATCACACTCTCCAAGTTTTCGCACCGCTTTTAAAGTTAAAAGTTCCTCATCTCCAGGTCCTGTACCTATGAGATAAACTTTGCCTAAAGACATTACAATCACTCCCCCAGTACTTTTTCAGCGAGCTTCTCGCCAAGTTTTATATAATCTCCTACATTTCCCGATATATTTTTTTTCACTATTTTGCCTTTAACTTCAAACATTCCAAATATACTTATTGTACTGCCGCTTATCTTTGCATGGGCGCCTATAGTTGAGTGGCAGTCTCCATTAAGCTTTTTCATAAAACTTCTTTCAGCTTCAACACATCTTCTGGCATTTAAGTTATCCATTTTTCTTAACATAGAAACTTCATCTCCACCCTTACACGTCTCAACTCCAATAGCTCCCTGCCCTACAGCAGGTACCATGGCTGCAATATCAAAATAGTCTGTTACAAGCGGTTCAAGTCCAAGCCTTTTAACTCCTGCGGCAGCCAGAACTATGCCGCTTAATTTCTCACTCTTCATTTTTTTTATTCTTGTATTTACATTTCCCCTTAAAGGTACAATCTCAATATCATCTCTAATTTGCTTTATCTGTCCAGCACGTCTGTTGCTTCCAGTTCCTATTCTCGCACCTTTTTTCAAATTGGCGAAATGAATTCCTTCACTTGATATAAACACATCACGGGGATCTTCCCTGTCACATATTGCTGCAATCTCAAATTCACATGAAATTTCAGCCGGCACATCTTTCATACTGTGTACTGCAGCATCTATTTCGCCATTTAAAAGCGCCGCCTCTATTTCTTTTATGAAAAGTCCCTTGCCTCCTATTTCATTCAATGCTATATCCAGTCTTCTATCTCCTGTAGTATCTATAAGAATTTTTTCACTTTGAATCCCAAGTTTTTTCCAAAGCATCTCAATTACTCTATCAGTCTGGAATTGTGCAAGAATACTTTTCCTAGTTCCAACTCTATATTTCAAAATATCACCATCCAAAATAAAAATCACATATCATAAAACATTCTAATTACAGTTTCCGCTTTTTTCTTCTTATAGAAGAAATAAAAGTCATCAGTGCATACAAAATTCATTACATTTCTTCTGCAGTCCTTGGCAGTAATTTTCTCTCTAAGTTTCGATGTATATTCTATAAAATCATCATAAGCATATATGAACTTTTTCATTTTATCTGCTGCAAATACAGCCGTTTTTGGGGATTTACCCTTAATATTCACACCAAAATATACATTTTTAGTATTCCTCTGACATGGAGTTATTGCATTTCCAAGAGATGGCTTTGAACAATCTATACAAATCTTCGCAAAACTCCTGCAGTCTTCCCTCACAGTAGAATTCAGCCTTGAATCATCCGTTGCAATTACGACGATATGTTTGTTTATAATGTATTTACTACTGTAATCCGTCTTTTTTATACATATATTTTTCATACCTTTAAATTCTTTAAAATCAGTTGAAAAGTCCTTTGATATTATAAAAATTTCCGCACCTTTTTCTACGAAAGTTTTTGATTTTATATATGCTGCTCTTCCGCCTCCCACTACCAGGACCTTTATTTTCTCAGGGCATAATGCAATAAATAATTTCTCATCCAAATCCTACACCTTCAATTTCAATAATTTCTCCTGTGAGAACTGCTTAATTATGTCTATAATCTTTTTGTTTCTTTCCCTGTCTTTTATTGCAAGCCTTATATATCGTCCATCAAGATTTCTAAAGTTTCGGCATACTCTTATAAGTGCACCACGCTTAATACAAAAATCATAAAGTTCATCTGAAATTTCATATGATAATCTGCATAGAACAAAATTAGCAGAACTTTCATATACATTTTCTATTATGTCTATATTTTTCAACTCACCCTGCATAAAACTTCTTTCTGAAATTATCCATTTAATTGAATCAGACATATATCTTAAATCACAAAGAACATATTTCGCAGCGACTTCTGCAAAACAATTTACACTCCATGCATTCTGTTTTTTTCTCATCCTGCAGATAATATCTTTATTCGACGAAATCCCATATCCAAGTCTTATTCCTGGAATTGCAAAAAATTTAGTTAAGGCTCTCACTACTATGATGCACTTATAGGTACACGCAAGTTCTATAAAACTTGATGAAGAATTTCCTGTAAATTCAACAAAAGCCTCATCTACAATTATACTTTTTCCATTTGATTCACAGTACTTAATAACCTCTTCAAATTTTTTTCTGTCTATGACCCCTCCATTTGGATTGTTGGGATTTCCAATTACAAGGCAATCGGATGTCTCCATCTTTGAAAGTATGTCTTTGTAGTTGAAACTCATATCAGCATCAAGAGGTGAATATGATATGCCGCAGTTCCATTTTAACGCTTCTTTTTCATACTCTACAAATGAAGGCACAACTATACAGACACTTTTAAAGCAGCTTATTGCAATATCTATTATTTCAGAAGCACCATTCCCGGGTATTATACTATCTACAGCTATTTTAAAATTACAATTGCTTTTGTTTCCTCCAAAATACAATTTGTAATTTTCCAGATATGTCTTTAAGTTTTCTCTAAGCTTTCTATATTGTGCATCCGGATATACCTCTGCACAATCAACCGCTTCGCTTATATTTTTTCTGAAACCCTCCGGTACTCCAAGGGGATTGATGTTTGAACTGAAATCCATAAGACTTTTCCCCTTGAATATTCCATTTGTATATATGTCTCCACCATGTTCCATAAAAAACACATCCCAATTCATTATTTTTTAAAATGCAATAAATATTATAATGCCCTCAAGTATAACAGCCATGACTTCCGAGAAATACATGAGCCTTATTGTATTTTTTATATGAATACACTCAAGAGATTTTATATTGTCGCCTATAGTTGGTTTGTATACTTTCTTTCCAAAATAGACATTCGTACCCCCGAGTTGTATATTTAATGCTCCTGCAACAGCGGCTTCAGGATATGCACAGTTTGGACTTTTGTGATTCTTTCTATCTCGAATCATGATTCCAAGCGAATTCACAATGCTGCCGCTGCATAAAGGACTCACAATACCAATTAAAAAACCACTTATTCTCGCAGGTATAAAATTAAACACATCATCTACTTTTGCAGGAAAAAATCCTATGTACCTGTATTTCTCATTCATATAGCCAAGCATTGAATCCATAGTATTAACAGCTTTATATGCCATGGCGAGAGGTGCTCCAAAAATGAATCCATAAAAAAGCGGTGCAATTACCCCATCGGATGTATTTTCAGCCACAGTTTCAACTGCAGCTCTTATTACTTCATTTTTTTCAAGATTTTGAGTATCTCTTCCAACTATGAACGAAAGTTTCTTCCTTGCAGACACCATATCATTATCTTTTAAATAACAATATACTCCTGAAGCCTCATAGTCAAGACATCTTGCAGAAAGTGCAGTAGTCATGAGCAATATATTTACTGCACTAAACAACACCACATTTCTTCGAAAAATATACAGGACAAGAAAAGGAACTTCAAAACTTACAAACACAAGGACAATAACTATAAAACCGCCAAAGCATTTTAATGCCACGTCACTTTTAAAATATTTTCTTCCCGACTTTTCAAGTACACGTATAAGTCTTCCCATAAATATTACAGGATGTGGAAACCACCTTGGATCTCCAACTATCCAGTCAATAACTACAGCTGCAAGAACATTGACAAAATTTACATACAAATAGTAAAAAAGCATAAATGTGTCTCTCCTAATTTCTACTCTGAATATCTAGAATTTTAAATATATTTTTTATATCTATATTTTCTTTAACTATATAGGCAAGCTTGTCAATTTCTTCTTCCCTAAATTTTTTATAATCATGGGATTTTTTCTGCTTAAGACCCTTTTTTGCTCTTGCCTTATTCAGGATGGTTTCTCTGAAATCAGCAGAATCAAAAACTCCATGTATATACGTTCCAAAAATATTTCCATTATAATTCACCGCTCCATCATGTTCTGAAACATTTTTTCCGTTCTTTTCTGTTATCTTAAACAGCGGACTGGACGTCTTCCCGTACATGCATCTTCCCATGTGTATTTCGTATCCATAAACCAAATCACCATCTAAAGCCGCTAAAACTCTTGTTGTAACCTTTTTCTTCTGAAGAACTGTATCTATATCAAGCAGTCCCATTCCTTTAGTTTCACATATGCTACTCTCAACTAAATTGGGATCTCTTATCGAATTTCCAAGCATTTGATATCCTCCGCAAATTCCAATCAAAATTCCATCCCAGGCATAATTCTTTATGGCGTCCTCCAATCCACACTCTCTTATTTTAGCAAGATCATCTATTGTATTTTTACTTCCAGGTATTATAAGTATATCGGGATTTTCAAGTTCTTCCCTGGAAGAAACAAATCTAACAGACACGTCATCTTCACTTTTAAAAGCATCAAAATCTGTAAAATTGGATATGTGAGGAAGCTTTACAACAGCAACATCCAAAGGCTTCAAAACCTTTTTATTAAAATCTACAGCACTATCCTCATCTTCAAGCTTCAATCTGAAATATGGAATAACTCCAAGGCATGGAACTTTTATAATTTCCTCAAGCATATCTATACCCGGCTTTAATATTTCCAAATCTCCCCTGAATTTATTTATAATTATCCCTTTAACCCTTTCTCTCTCCTGCTCTTTTAGAAGAAGCATTGTTCCTGCAAGCGAGGCAAACACTCCCCCCTTGTCTATATCTCCTATTATAACCACAGGGGCATCAACACTTTCAGCCATTCCCATGTTCACAATATCATTATCCCTCAAATTTATCTCAGCCGGGCTCCCAGCCCCTTCCATCACAATTACATCAAATTTTTCTTCAAGTCTCTTAAACTGTTCCGAAAGCATCTCTCTAAAATTGACTTTCATATTCTGATACTCCAATGCAGTCGCGTTTCCATACACTTCCCCGTTTACTATTATCTGACTCTTTTTGTCGGAAGTTGGTTTCAAAAGTATAGGATTCATATAAAATTCAGGTTCAAGTCCGGCTGCATAGGCCTGAAGTACCTGTGCCCTTCCCATTTCCTTTCCTGTAAGGGTTATATATGAATTCAAAGACATATTTTGAGATTTAAAGGGACATACACTGTATCCATTTTGTTTTAATATTCTGCACAGAGCTGCTGAAATTATGCTTTTTCCAACAGAAGAACCTGTACCTTGAATCATAATCTTTGCCATAACTTCTAGACTGCTCCTTCCAAAGTCAAATTCAATCTCATTTTATATTGTTTCTTATTAAAAATTCATCATCTTCTATCACACTTTTATAAGAATCATCTCTTATTATTTGATGATCTTCTGAAAATACAATTGCCCTTTCAAACATATCCTTAGTATATTCAAAATCATGCGTTGAACATATTATTGTCTTACCTGAAGTGTTGAGTTTTAGAAACAATTCACGAAGGAACTTCTTGCCCTTTGGATCTATTCCACTCATAGGTTCATCCAATGCAAGGACTTCCGGATTGAGTGAAAGCACCGACGCTATTGCGACTCTCTTTTTTTCTCCGCCACTCAGAGTATACGGCTGTCTATGCTTTAACTGATATATATTAAGAAGCTTCATACAGTCGTCAACCCTTTTTTTAACTTCTTCTTCTTTCATCCCCATCTGTCTTGGGCCAAAAGCAATTTCCTCGTAAACTGTAGAACAAAACATCTGTGCATCTGAATTTTGAAAAACAAATCCTATTTTTTTGTGAAACATCTTTGCAAATGTTCCATTTTCCATTTGTTTTTTGCATATATTGATTTCGTCCATCAAGTACTTTCCGGAACTCGGAAAAAGTATTCCATTCAACAATTTTAAAAATGTCGATTTTCCTGTTCCATTTGCACCTACAAGTGCTATAGACTCACCATAATTTATATCCAAACTGAAATTTTTTATGACATCTTCATTTTTATATTTAAAACTCACATTTTTCATTTCAATCATAAATCATATACCTCTCATATAAAAATACAGTACTAAAAAAACACTGCCAAAAAAAGCATATAGAAAATCCAACGCAGAAAACCCAAACTTTGAAAAGTATGTATATTCTCCTGTAAATCCTCTGCATTCCATAGCAGAGTAAACTTCGCTCCCAAGATCATTGGATTTTAAAAAGAGTTGACCCATTATTTTTGTAACTGAAGAATATTTCCTACTGTTTTTACCAATTGATTTCAATTTTAAGGAGTAGAACATATCAAGCGAAAACTGTCCAAGCACATAAATATATTTCAATGTCAAGTCAAATACAAGTATAAATATATCAGGTATAAAAAATATCTTAAGCGACCTGGTTATATAATTCCATTTTGTAGTGCAGGAAAAGATATTCGCAATCATTATAGTACCCGCTATTTTAAGAACAAGCATTAAGCTGTTCATAAGATTTCCAGAAATCATTGAAGGTATCAGCATTACAATAGTAAATAACGGTATTACCATACTAAATAACATTATATTCTTTATTTCATCGGCATCAAGTGTGCTGAGAAGAAAAAGGAAATAGACATCTACAGCTAATATATAAATAATATTTCTTGAAAGAGATAAAAATATTATATTGAGTATCATAAACACAAGTTTCACAACTGGATTTAACCTGTACATGAATCCAGCTCTAAGCTTATCCCTTCTCTTTATGAGAGACAGTACTTTTAAAAGTGAAAATATGCTTTTATCTATAAATTTATCTGAATCTTTTTCCGGTACATAATCGTCTTTTTTGAAAAGCCAGTCCTCCAAAAATACTACCTCCTCTGTATATTGATTCCATCAATCATTATGCTTGGACAGTCCATAGAATATATACCAGCATCCTATGCCAACTGCTGTATTTTTTCCTTCTTGTTCCCTTAAAAAATTCAAAACATCATTTTCATTCACAAGTATAACGTCTATATCCTCTTCAGCTTCCAGGTTTTGGACAGGATTTATATTATCAGGAAGTGTCTCGTCTATATCAACTGTGACCAGCCTCACAGTATCCGAAAGCAGTGCAGCATTTGAATATAAAGTGGGACTTGTCCCCGTAACTTTTCCCTTGTATCCCGTCTCCTCCTTAAGTTCTCTCAGTGAATTTTCAATTATATCATCATCTTCCATAAGACCCGCTGGAAGACCTATTATATAATTGTCTATTACAGGTCTGTACTGTTTTATAAGCACATATCTATTTGATGGAACAAGCTTCGCAAGTATTACAACTGTTTTTGAAGTATTTGTTCTTTCTATTCCCTCCCAAACAAGCTTTTCATTTTTTTTACCGAGGTACGTTATTGCATTTAAAGATATCCATTTGCCTTTATAAAGACTCTTTTTTAAAAGTTTTTTCATAAAACATCCTCCTTCAGATAAAACATTATACCCTAAATAGTTTTCATTTTCTTTACTTCCTCGCCTATTATTTTAAATCCTTTTTCTATATCCTCATCACTTGTTCTTGAAAATCCAAGTCTAAATGTGTTTTCTCCTCCATCTCCTACATAAAAAATATCTCCCGGTGTAAATATTACACTTCTGCTGCAGCATTTCTTCAGCAGTTCTCTTGAATTAATTCCATTTATCTTTATAAATATATGAAGCCCGCCCTCACCATAGAGTTTGTCAAACAGAATATACTTCTTTGCAGCCTTTACAGCAGTTTCGTACTTGTCTTTATAAAACTTTCTTGCTTTTTTTATATACCTTTCAAAATTTCCTTCTATAAGATAATCATAAAATACAGCCTGATCAAGAAAGGATGTATGTATATTTCTGCTTCTTTTAATACTTTCAAGATAATCAACCAGCTTTTTGTCTGCAAGTATCCACCCTATCCTAAGCCCTGGAAAAAGTATTTTTGAAAAGCTGCCCAAATATACTACACTGTTTCCTGTTCCACAAAGTGCTGCAATTGGAGATACATGATCACTTAAATATCTAAGTTCTTCATTAAAACCATCCTCTACTATAGGAACATCATATTGCCTCAAAATATTATACAACTTTGTCCTTTTATTCGGAGACATTACAATTCCTGTAGGATTGTGGTATGAGGGTATTATATACGCCAGCTTGAACTTCCCCCTGTTCAGCTTTTGTTTAAGTTCATCAAGGTTAATACCGTCATCTTCCATATTTATTCCGTGTATATCAAGTTTGTGAAGTTTCATTATCTTTATGGCAGTATTATGTGTTGGGTTTTCACATAAAATGCTGTCACCTTCCTCCATAATACATGAAAGAATTATATCAAAGCCTTCCGTAAATCCATTTGTAATCAGTATGTCCTTGCCTTTCGTATCTATTCCCTTATTCTCCATATACTTCATCAGATACTGAATGAGTGGTTTGTAGCCCTGGGCATAACCATAATTCAGTATTTTGCCATTTTCCCTTGATATGCAATTTAAAAAAGATTTTTTAAAATTATCCACGTCAAACAATTTGTCATCTGGTGCGATACTTTTAAAGGATATCATTCCCTTCTCCCACTTTATTTCACTTTTTATTATGTCCATCTGTTTTGATTTTCTACCGTACCAACTCGTATCTTTTTCCCAATCCACATCCCACTTTTCCTGCGGGTCAACTTTTACGTCGCATACAAATGCACCCTTTCCCCTTTTCATATATATAAGACCTTCGTCCTTTAAAAAATCATAGGCATATATTATAGTGTTTCTGCTGACTTTCAGGGTCGATGCCATCTCTCTTGTCGATGGAAGCTTATCCCCCGATGCAAGCATGCCACGAAGTATCATGTTTTTTATATAATCTTTTATCTGTATGTATACAGGACTTTTATCATTTATTTTTATATCAAACAGCATAATCTTACCCCCTGTATATATTTTCACACAAAATCCAACATAAATAAAGATGATGCACTATAAATATTATACAGCACATCATCTTTCATCTTCATATCATAATTAGAAAGCAGGAACTATACTTCCTTTATAAGTATCCTGAATAAATTTCTTTACCTCAGGTGAATTTGCCGCTTTTATAAGAGCCTTTACATAAGGTTTATCCTTGTCTTCCTTCCTTACGGCAATTATGTTTGCATAAGGAGATTCCTTTGACTCTATTGCAAGAGCATCTTTCAAAGGATTCAGCTTTGCCTCAAGTGCATAGTTTGTATTTATAACCGCTGCATCCACATCCTGAAGAACTCTTGGAAGCTGAGGTGCATCAAGTTCTGTTATCTTAAAATTTTTCTTGTTTTCCGTTATATCAACTTTTGAAATAAGTTCTCCGTCTTTTACTTTTATAAGTCCCTGTTTTGCAAGAAGCTTCAGAGCTCTTGATCCATTGGTTGCATCATTTGGAATTGCAATTTCAGCACCATTTTTAAGCTGACTTATATTTTTAACTTTTTTTGAGTACAATCCCATAGGTTCAAGGTGTACTTTTGCAGCAGCTACGAGGTCGGTGTTGTTTTTCTTGTTGTAGTCATTCAAATAAGGTATATGCTGGAAAAAGTTTGCATCTATTTCTCCTGATGAAAGTGCCTTGTTTGGAGTTACATAATCCGTAAATTCCTTTATTTTGAGATCATATCCCTCTTTTTTAAGTACAGGTTTTATGTGTTGAAGTATCTCTTCGTGAGGTTTTGGAGTCGCCCCTATTATAATTTCTTTCTTGTCGTTCTTCGAACTGTCCCCGCCTGTGCTTCCAGATTGACTTCCGCATCCTGCAAGAAGTGTAGTGACAAATAGTGTTGAAATTGCAATGGTTAATATTTTCCTGATATTTTTCATAAGTTGTTCCCCCTTAAATAATATTCTTACAGCAATAAATAAAACCCGAGAAAAATCCCGGGTTTGAAACCAAAGTGACTTTCTCATCTCTCAGCCTACGCTGTAGGAGTTAGCACCATGTATAAAATACTGGTTGCTGGGTTTCATAGGGCCTATCCCTCCACCTCTCTTGATAAGCATATTAAATTATCTCTATTACAGGTAGAATTATATCATTTCATATTCATGCTGTCAATTCTTTTTACCCTTCAATGAATATTTGTATGAACGAAAGATGATAATGTCTTAGTATACCAAAGTTGATTATGTCCCAAAAAGCAAATTTATAATATAATAAACCTCATGACAAAGAAATGAGGTGGACATGATTAGAAAGGTATATTTAAAAATGAATGAAGAATTAAAATATAAAGTTATTAAGAAGTTAATAGATAGTAATGGTAACAAGCAGAGAGCTGCAATTGAGTTAGGCTGCACTGTTAGACATATAAACAGAATGATTAAGGGATATAAGGAAAAAGG
>NZ_JBZAYZ010000022.1:0-21521 GCF_058242705.1 Clostridium pabulibutyricum | reverse complement strand
CCTTTTTCCTTATATCCCTTAATCATTCTGTTTATATGTCTAACAGTGCAGCCTAACTCAATTGCAGCTCTCTGCTTGTTACCATTACTATCTATTAACTTCTTAATAACTTTATATTTTAATTCTTCATTCATTTTTAAATATACCTTTCTAATCATGTCCACCTCATTTCTTTGTCATGAGGTTTATTATATTATAAATTTGCTTTTTGGGACATAATCAACTTTGGTATACTAAGACATTATCATCTTTCGTTCATATTAATAAGAATAATTTTAAATAAATATTGACATAAGTAACTATCTATATTATACTAAATATAATTTAAAGAATAAAGACTATGAGAGGGATTAATAAATACATTTGGCATTTCAAAGAGAGCGGAAGTTAGGTGCAATTTCGCAGATGTTCTGTGTTGAACTCACCCTTGAGTTGCAGGCTGAAATTAATTTAAAGTAGGCTGAGCCGTGTGAATCGTTATAAATATAAAGTAATAAATTTGAGTGGTACCGCGAACAGATTTCTCGCCTCATGAGAAAGGCTGTTTTTTTATACTCATTTTTAATTGTTTTAAATTTACAAATATTTAGTGTGTGTTAGTGTGTAAATTAAATAGTGTATTGAAAGGCTTTGAAAGGGACAATTAGGTATTTAATATTTTAAAGAGAGCAGGGCATGGTGGAAAACCTGTATGTATTTATACTGAAGCTCACCCTTGAGCCGCAGGCTGAAATTAATTTAGAATAGGCCTAGCCGTGTTAATCGTTATAAGTTAAAGTAACAAATTTGGGTGGTACCGCGAACAGATTTCTCGCCCCATGGGAAAGGCTGTTTTTTTTATGCAAAATTTCAGTTGATATGTTATTATGCTTGATTGACAAAATTATTTTTGTTATGAGGAGAGATAAATATGAAAGCTGCCGAAGCACTTATCCAATGTTTGAAAGAAGAAAAAGTAAATACGGTATTTGGGTATCCCGGCGCTGCAGTAGTTCCTATATATGAAGCTTTAAGCAGGTCAACTATAAGGCACATATTGGTAAGACAGGAGCAGTCTGCCGGCAACTGTGCCAGTGGATATGCTAGGTCCACAGGAAAGGTTGGAGTGTGTATTGTTACCTCGGGACCTGGTGCAACTAATTTGATTACTTCTATTGCTGGTGCATATATGGATTCCATACCTCTTGTAATAATTACAGGACAGGTTAAATCCAATTTAATAGGAAGAGATGTTTTTCAAGAATTTGATATTACAGGTGCAACGGAGTCATTTACTAAATATAATTTTCTTATAAAAGATCCTGATTCACTGCCAAAGATTTTAAAAGAGGCATTTTATATAGCAAATACAGGGAGAAAGGGACCTGTGCTTGTGGATATACCTATTGATGTTATGGAAAAGGAAATTGAATTCAAATATCCTGATACAGTGAATATAAGAGGATATAAACCTACTGTCGAAGGACATGACGGGCAGATAATGAAAATAGTAAACAGGCTTGAAAAAAGCAAGAAACCTGTAATCTGTGCAGGTGGAGGAATAATTCTTGCCGGAGCACAGGATGAATTCAGAAGATTTGTTGATGCATCCGGGATACCGGTTGTCAATACTCTTATGGGAAAAGGCAGTATTGATGAAGACAGTAAATATTATATAGGGATGATTGGAACACATGGATTCGATTATGCAAATAAGGCTGTGGAAAATGCAGATGTTTTAATACTGCTCGGTGCCAGGGCCACAGACAGGACAACATGTGGACTTAAGAATTTTGCAAAAAATGCAGATATAATTCATGTAGATATAGATCCAGCTGAAATAGGAAAAAACATTTCAACAAATATTCCAGTAGTAGGTGATTTGAAAAACATATTAAAAAAGTTAATAGAAAAAATACCTGTACTTGATACGCAAAACTGGATCCGTGAATTAAAAGGTTATGATTCGAATCATAAAGGTCTGAGAGAGTTTGCGGGAAAGCTTGATCCAAGGTATGTTTTAAAAACAGTTTCATCAGTTTTAGATGACTGCAGTATCGTAACGGCAGATGTGGGACAGAATCAGATATGGTGTGCACGTGGATATAAAATTACAGGAAACAAGAAATTTCTTACTTCTGGAGGACTTGGGGCCATGGGATATTCTCTGCCTGCTGCTATAGGAGTGAAAATAGGAAATCCCGAAAAAAAGGTTGTTGCTTTTATAGGTGATGGTGGTTTTCAAATGAGTATTTTTGAGCTTGCTACAATTTCAGAATACAATTTGAAAATTGTAATAGTGTTGTTTAATAATTCCGGATTGGGAATGGTAAGGGAAATTCAAAAAAAGGAATCGCTCAGTGAATTCGGAGTGAATTTCAAGTTCAACCCGGATTTTGTAAAACTTGCACAATCCTATAATATAAAAGCGCTTAGAGTTGATTCGGATCATGATTTCCGAGAAATCTTTAAACAGTCAGTTGATTCAGATGAACCAGTTTTGATAGAATGTATGATTGACTCTTATGAAACTACTTTTTAGCAGGGAGTGATAGGTATAAAAAAATATGTAATATCCGTACTGGTTGAAAATCATTCTGGAGTTTTAAGCAAGGTTGCAGGGCTTTTTAGCAGGAGAGGATATAATATCCACAGCCTTACTGTAGGAATTACAGAAGATCCTGAAATATCAAGAATGACAATTGTATCTATTGGAAACGACTATATGTTTGAGCAAATAAATAAACAGCTTAATAAGTTGATAGAAGTAATAAAAGTTGTTGATCTCAGCACACAAGGTCATTCCGTATATAGAGAATTGTCGCTTGTTAAGGTTTCGGCAGATTCGGGAAACAAACTTATTATAATGCAGATTGCAAATACATTCAGAGGAAATATAGTTGATATGAATGAAAACAGCATGACAATTGAAGTAACCGGTGATGAAGAGAAAATATCTGCATTTATTGAACTTATGAAACCTTATGGTATAAAGGAGAGCATAAGGACAGGACTTACGGCTCTGAATCGTGGAAACAAGCTTGAAATTTAAATAAAGTGTTATAAAAAATAGCTGGAGAGCCAAACAACATTCTCCAGCTATTTATATTTCATTTGTGAAAAATATTTAACCCATAATATAGTATATACATATTATGTATAGTAGACTTGTAGTTTTGAGTCGCATACAATTTGACAAATCCAGTATTAAAAAATAAAATAAAATGTAACATTACTAAATCATAGTAGATTACTCTGAATTTATCAGAGGTATCTAATTACAGGGGCGGTATGTATGGAAAGAGAAATATATATGGATTATGCTGCAACTACTTTTGTGAAACCTGAAGTGGCTGCTGCTATGAATCCTTATTTTAGTGAATATTTCGGTAATCCTTCATCAATTTATTATATATCACGAAAGAATGCTGCTGTTATAAATAAGAGCAGGGAGAAAATAGCCAGGGCGATAAATTCAAGACGGGATGAGATATTTTTTACAAATGGCGGTTCGGAATCTGATAACTGGGCGCTGAAAGGTGTTGCTTTTGCAAACATGAAGAAAGGCAAGCATATAATTACCACATCCATTGAACATCATGCAATTTTAAATACGTGCAGGTATCTTGAAAAACTTGGATTTGATATAACCTATCTTGAAGTTGACAGCGAAGGATTTATTGATATGGATGAGCTTAAAAACAGCATAAGGGAGGATACCATTTTGGTATCTGTGATGTTCGCAAACAATGAAATAGGTACTGTAGAACCTATAGAGAAGATAGGAGATTTCTTAAAAGATAAGGATATACTTTTTCATACAGATGCAGTTCAGGCTATAACCCATGTGCCAATTGACGTTAAAAAGATGAATATAGACCTGCTTTCCATGTCATCCCATAAGTTCTATGGTCCAAAGGGAATGGGCGCACTTTATATAAAAAAAGGCATCAATATAGATAATCTAATTCATGGTGGAGGTCAGGAAAGAGGAAAGAGGGCAGGTACTGAAAATGTTCCTGGAATAGTTGGAATGGCACATGCGGTGGAAATTGCATGTAATGATATGGAAAATGAAACAAAACGTCTTGAGATGTTGAGAGACAAACTTATTGATGGACTTTTGAAAATTAGAGGAAGTAAACTCAATGGTCCGAGACAAAACAGACTTCCTGGAAATATAAATATTTCTTTTAGTGGAATTGATGGAGATATACTTCTTGTAGTACTTGACAACATTGGCATATTTGCATCCAGTGGGAGTGCATGTTCTGCAGGTGCAATGGAACCATCCCATGTATTGTCTGCAATAGGTCTTGAACCTAAAATGGCAAAAAGCGCTCTTAGACTTACAATTGGAGCAGGAACTACTGAAGCGGATGTTAATTTTGTAATAGAAAAAGTGTCAGAGGCTGTAGAAGGCCTGAGAAAAAACAATACGGAAGATAAAATACTATAAAAAACTAGAACAGGTGATAATATGAATAAAAAAGTAGTAATAGGTATGAGCGGCGGAGTTGACAGTTCCGTCGCGGCATATCTTTTAAAAGAGCAGGGATATGATGTTATAGGAGTTACTATGCAGGTATGGCAGGATGATGAATATTACGAGGGCATGGAAAGCGGATGCTGTTCACTTACTGCAGTTGATGATGCAAGAATGGTTGCCTATGATCTTGGAATACCATACTATGTTTTAAATTTCAAACGTGAATTCAGAAAAAGTGTCATAGACTATTTTATAGGTGAGTATATGAAAGGAAGGACACCAAACCCATGTATTGCATGCAATAAGTTTATAAAATTTGATGAGCTTTTGAAAAAAGCAACAAGCCTTGGAGCAGATTATGTTGCTACGGGTCATTATGCTACGGTGGAAAGAGAAAATGACAGATATGTACTTAAAAAATCAAAAGATGACAGGAAAGATCAGACATATGCACTATACAGTTTAAATCAATATCAGCTTTCGCATACGCTTATGCCCTGTGGTATTTATGAAAAGACGAAAATAAGGGAAATTGCAAAACAAATAGGCCTAGCGGTTCATGATAAAAAAGACAGCGAGGAAATATGTTTTATACCTGACAACAATCATGGTGAATACATAGTAAGACAGTCTTCTGGAAAGGCGTGTTCAGGAAATTTTGTAGACAAGAAAAATAGAGTACTTGGAAAGCATAAGGGAATATTCTACTATACTATAGGACAGAGAAAAGGACTCGGTATTTCATTTGGAGTGCCAAAATACGTTATAGACATAGACCCTGTAAAAAACACTGTTATACTTGGTGATGAAGAAGATTTGTTTAAAGATGAATTTATAATCAAGGATGTAAATTTTATGCCCTTTGAAGTTCTATCAGATAGCATGAATGTACAGTGCAAAATAAGATATTCTGCAAAGCCAAAAGAAGCAATCATAAGTCCATGCAATGATGGAAGTGTTAGAGTTAAATTTAAAGAACCCCAAAGAGCCATAACAAGAGGACAGTCGGCAGTGTTTTACAATGGAAATACTTTAGTCGGCGGAGGCATAATAGATAGGCTCCTGTAAACTAAGCTTGTTTTATATGAAGTATTCGATCAAGTTATATCCTATTGTGTAAAATAATATTCCGACTATAATGCTGATTGATATATATATAAGAGCGTTTAATTTTTGGTGCCCTTCTATAAGCTTTGTACTGTCAAACATGAATGTTGAGAAAGTTGTATAAGCTCCGACAAAGCCATCGCATAAAAAATAATGCAGCGGGCTGTTTAAATTAGCTGCACTTAAAATTCCAAGAATAAGAGCACCTGTTATATTTATAATAAGGGTTCCTATTGGAAAATATTTTCCAACACGTTTTTGTATGTATTGACCGAGAGAGTATCTTGCAAGACTTCCCATTGAGCCACCTATACCTATTAGAAATATATTCATTTTATTACCTCCTTGTGATTTTTGTTCATTATAAATCTTGTGGTATGTATTCCGGCGAATGATGAGCATAGTCCAAGAACTATAGATACACATATGTAAAACACGGCTTGTATATAATAATGCTGGCTTGATATGATCCAAAATTCACGACATACTGTTGAAAATGTGGTATAGGCTCCAAAAAAACCTGTGCAAATCATGAGGTTTATGTTTAAATGCCGTGTCATTTTTTCAACAAAATAAATGCTTACAGCTGCAAGAAGAAAACTTCCTGTCAGGTTTATAAAAAGTGTTTTTATGGGAATAATGCCAATATAGAATTTTTCTATATCTAAATCTTCAATAAGTATTCTTAAGATAGCACCAAAGAATCCTCCAAATGCTATAAGTATGTATTTTTTCATTATAAGTAAATTCCTCCTAGTATATTTTTGTATAAATTATGCCCCTGCCTAGAAAAAAGCAGGGGCCATCAGCATACGCATTTAAAGGCGAGCTCCATCACCTAATAACAAACACATCAATAATTATAAACTAAGTCATGCTTATATTCAATACATATAATTCATACTTTGATTAATTTTATATATTAAAGCAATGATGTGAAATATTGATTTTTATGAGTGTATAATATATTGTATAGATAAACATTTTATTTCTTGGAGGTGATTGCATTGAGGATAATTCACACGGCGGATTGGCACATAGGTAAAATTGTAAATCAAGTACATATGATAGAAGACCAGGCATATATATTAAATGAATTCATAGAGCTTGTTTCAGCAGAAAAACCGGATGTTGTTGTCATTGCAGGAGACGTATATGACAGGTCGGTACCTCCAGTTGAAGCAGTAGAACTTCTGGATCATGTTCTTACAAAGATACTTATTGACTTTAAAATACCTGTGATAATTATATCGGGAAATCACGATAGCGGCGACAGGGTTGGATTTGCAAGTGAGATACTTAAAAAAAATGGATTATATATATATGGAAAAATCAAAACACCTGTTATTCCCGTAAAAATCAATGATGAATACGGCGTTGTCAATTTCTATCCAATTCCGTATTGTGAGCCCGCAGAAGTAAGGCATTTAATGCAAGATGACAGTATACACAGCCACAATGAGGCGATGGGAGCAATTACAAATTCAATAAGGAGTTCAATGAGTACAAATGAGAGAAATATTATTATAGCTCATGGTTTTGTTATGGGAGGCATGTCATCGGATTCCGAAAGGCCTCTTTCAATAGGTGGAAGCGAGTACATAGATGCTTCGGTTTTTAATGACTTTGACTACACTGCACTTGGACATCTTCATGCTCCGCAAAAAATAGGAAGTGACAAAATACGATATTCAGGTTCACTTCTAAAATATTCTTTTTCTGAAGCAAGGCAGAGGAAATCTATAAGCATTGTTGACATGGATGGGGATGGGAATGTAAAAATAGAAAAAAAAGCTCTACCTGTAAAAAGAAATATGCGGGTATTGACTGGAGACCTTCATGACATATTAAATCCGGATGTATATAAAAATACTGATACCGAAGATTATGTATGTGTAAATCTTACAGATGAAGGAGAAATTGTTGAGCCAATGAGCAAAATTAGAGCGGTGTATCCCAATGTAATGAAGCTTGTACGTGAACCTTTAAAAAACAAATACAGTGAAAATGCACAAAGTATAAAAAAGTCATATAAAAATAGAAATATATTTGAGCTTTTTGGCGAATTTTACAATTATGTTACAGGAAATGAACTTACAGAGGACAAGAAAAGTATAATTTCAGATGCACTTGAAAAAATCAAAGACGAGGCAGGTGATTGTATTGAAACCGGTTAAACTTGAAATGACAGCGTTTGGACCATATCCGGGGCGGGAAACAGTTGATTTTAGAAAGCTTGGAAACAGGAATATATTTTTGATAACAGGTCCTACGGGGTCAGGTAAAACAACCATTTTTGATGCAATAAGTTATGCCATATATGGAGAGGCAAGCGGCGATGGTCGTGATGGAGAAAATTTAAGGAGCCAGTTTGCGGATCCTGATGTTTTAACATCAGTTCAGCTTTATTTCGAGCTGAAGGGCAGAGCATATTCTGTTAAGAGAATACCAAGGCAGATGAAACCAAAGTTAAGAGGAGAAGGATTTACAGAACAGAAGAGTGATGCTGAACTGAAGGTATTTTGTGAAAATGGTGATTACAAATTGACCTGCGGGATTGTGGATGTAAAAAAAAAGATTGATGATATCATGGGCATAAGTTATGAACAGTTCAAACAGATAATCATGATTCCACAGGGGGAATTCAGGCAGCTTCTCGTTTCCGACAGCAGGGAAAAAGAGAAAATACTTAGAAAAATATTCAATACCCAGATATATGGAAAACTGGAGTCTGCCCTGTCTGATACAGCGGGGAGCATATTGGGTGATATAAAACTTTTAGACAACAAACGCGCTGAAAATATAAGCAAGATACAATGTGAAAATGACAGCATGCTTTATAGTGAAATAGTAAAGCAAGATAAAAATTTTGATAAAATAGTGTCTCTTCTTCAAAATGAAATATCTTCGGATATGGAGCTTAAAGATAAATTGGATAAAAAGGTCTCTGACTTTTACTCAAAAATAGAAAATATTCAAAAGCAAATATATGAAGCTCAGCAGAATAATAAGAAAGTTAAGGAAAAGATTAAGGTTCAGGAGCAAATTCGTTTATTAAAGAATAAGGCTGATTATATAAAGAAAAGGGAGAACAAACTTTCTCTTGGAAGAAAGGCTTTTAATTTGGAGGCAATTGAAAAAAACTATTTATCAAGAAATGAAGACGTAAATTTGAAGAAAAGGCAGCTTGAAAAATGCCTGGAAAATGTGAAAGAAGCTGAAATAGGGTTGAAGCAGGCTGAAGAAATACTTTCCAGGGAAGAAAAAAACTCGGAATATAGAAATAGTGTTGTTGAAAAAATATCCAACCTTAAGGGAGTTCGAAGTAAACTTATAGATTTTAAAGAACAGAGCAGAATTTTTGATGTGTCAAACACTGAATTTCAAAAATTAAAGTTCGAATGGAAGAATAAGGACAGTCGTATAAAAACACTTAAAAAAGATATTGACATAAGCAGGGAAAAAATTGATCATTGCAGAAATTTCGAGGAAGAGAGTGTTAAATTAAAAACAAAACACGAAAGACTGGATAGAATTTATTTTCTTTTGGAAGAGCTTGAAAACGAAAACCAAAGTATAATAAAGATGAGAGACAGTTATAAAAAGTATTCTTGTGAGGTTAAACAGGAAAAAACTTTTTTAAATGAACAAAAACAAAAACTTAACCAGATGGAGGACATGTTTTTAAAGAGCCAGGCTTCTTTTTTTGCTGGGATGCTTTCAGAAGGAGAGCCATGCCCTGTATGTGGTTCAACAGAACATCCAAGCCCGACTGTAATTTCCAAAAATTGTTCATATGAAAATTCTATTGAAGTTCAGAGAAAACTTATAAACGAGCTTGAAAAGAAGTTTGACAAGGCAAATGAGAAATTCAACAAGATATGTTCGAGAGGTATGGAAAAGAAAATATTTATAGAAAGAATAAAAAAGGAATATAGGGAGCTTTCAGGTGAAGGTATGCCTGATGCGGAAGGTGTGGAACTTTCTCAGATTGTAAAGGACAAAAAACTATCTTTAAAAGATAGTTTGACAAGTGTTGAAAAAGATATAAAAAGTATAGAGAAAGATCAGAAAAATTTTCAAAGTCAAAAAGACGATTTTGCACGGAAGTCAAATTTATATGAAAATGAAATGATTTTATTTCAAGAGCTCAATGACAAATATTCCAATTATGTTATAAAAATAGAAAGCATGAGGGGAAAGCTTGAACAAATAAGAAAAGACATACCAGAGCAGTTCGGGTCTGTAAAAAAATTGGAGAATGACATAAAAAAACTTGAATTTGATTATGAAGAGGCTGCAAAAAGTTTTAAAAGGGCACAAAATTCTTATGTAGAGTATAAATCAGCTTACAATACAATGTGTTCAAGCAGAATATCTCTTGAGAAAGATGTGGAGATTATGAAAAGAAAACTTGATGAAGCCCATGGGATTTTTAAAGATGGAATATCAAACTTCGGATTTAAGAACCTTGAAAATTATAAAAATGCAAAGATTTCTACAGACGAGGAAAATGATCTGGATTTGGAAATAAGTTCTTATTATGCAGAGGTCAAATCAGCAGAGGATAGATTTTGCAAACTTTTGTCCGAGATTAAGAATGAGGATCTTATAGATACAGATGAACTTGAATCAAAGATAGTTGTTTTAAAATACGATAGAAGTAACTTTGAAAATAAAAGATCGTCTCTAACTGCAAAAATAAAAATAAACAAGTCTATAAGTTCCAGAGTCAATGAACTTTTTTCATTGATATATGAAAAAGAAAAGAAATATAGCATAGTAGGAGAATTATCCAGAGTATGTAAAGGAGCAAACAGGGAAAGAATAAATTTTGAAAGATATGTACTTTCTTCATTTTTTGAGGATATTATTGAAGCTGCAAATATAAGATTTAGAAAGATGAGTGGAGGAAGATATGAGCTTGGAAGGATAACTGAAACTGGAAAAGGAAGGGCACAGGCAGGACTTGATCTTCAAGTCTATGATAATTACACAGGAAAATTCAGACATGTAAAAACTCTGTCCGGTGGTGAAAGCTTTAAAGCGGCGTTGTCACTTTCTCTTGGACTTGCGGATATAGTTCAGTCATATTCAGGTGGAATAAGCCTGGATACCATGTTTATAGATGAAGGATTTGGAACACTTGATTCTGAATCTCTTGACAGTGCAATACAATGCCTTGTTGATCTTCAGAGCAGTGGAAGACTTGTTGGTATAATATCTCACGTACCGGAGCTCAGGGAAAGAATAGATGCCAAGCTTGAAATAATTCCAGGAACCGAGGGAAGCAAAACGAGTTTTAACATTGTATGAGAATTGTAAAATAAATTTATATTAATTTGTTCGCGGAGGAGGACATGCCGATGTATACATCTTATTTAAAACCAAACAGACATTTAAATGAAAGTATAATTTTAAAAAATGCAAGTGTGAATGGAAACATATGTGCAGGATATGGAGAAATATTTATAACACAAATTTATAAAAATACGGGAAGCGAGGATATAGAGGGACTATATGTTTTTCCTATTCCAGATACAGCTTTTATATCGGGATTTGAATGTGAAATAGGCGGAAAAACTTTAAAGGCGGTTATTGAGGATAAGAAGAAGATTAAAAATATATGTGAAAATTCAAATAAGAGAATTTGCAGGGAATTTTCCATGGAGAAGTTTGAATCTAATGTATTTAGGATAAAAATAGGAAGAATACTTTCGGGAGAAACTGTTAAAATAAAGTTTTCTTATGTGGATGAATTGAAGTACAAGGAAGGCGTTTTTAAACTTGTTGTTCCATCAATGCTGCAGCCTAGAATTTTTGATGATAATTCTTTTAAAAGCAATGACAGACACTTGAATTTACAAGAAGGAAAAAAAATTAAATGTAATAATGTTATTTTCAAAGCAAATATAATAGTAGAATCTCTTGAAGAACTTGAGTTTAAATCTGTAAATCACAAAATAAATGTGTACAGGGAAGGAAATTCTGTAACTAAGATAAGTTCCCAGGGTGGCATTGATCTTATTTGTAAAGATTTTATACTTACAATGAAGGAAAAACAGACCCTTGAAGAAAACGGCATGATATATAACTGTATTGATGGAAACAGAAAAAAAGGAATAGTATACATCAGGTTAATTCCAAAGCTTGATAAATTTGAGACAGATAAAAAGAGAAAATATATATTTGTTATTGATGTGTCAACTTCAGATGATATGATAAAGCATGTCAAGGATTCAATTCAGTTGTGTCTTAGAAATATGTTGATGGGAGATATGTTCAATATAATTGCAACAGGTGATGAAGTTAGTGTATTTTCAAGGAATGGAATGGTAAAATACACAGAAGAAACTTTGAATTCGGCTTCAGAATGGATAGAAAATTTGAGTATAGGCAAAAAAAATGATTTGCTTTCGGCTTTCGAATATTTGCGGACTGAAACCAGTGAACAAAGTATAATATTATTGTTTAATGATCACGGAGTTGAGAGAGAGGAAGCTACACTTGAATATATAAGAAACAACATGAATTGCAATAATATTTATACTTTTTGTATTGGCAGATTTTCGGACACGTATCTTTTAAACAAATTTTCGGGTGGGAGAACTGGCAAAAATGAGGTAATAGATGAAAGTAAAAATATTGAAGATGTTGTTTTAAAACAGTTTACCAGAATTAAGAGTCCTAAAATAGAAGATGTAAAGATTGATTGGGGAAAATTGAAAGTTAATGCTACATATCCGGGAACTATAGACTATATATATAATAGAGAAGTATTTTCAATATTTGCAGTGGTTGAAGGAGACGCGGCAGGTTGTGTGGTATTGAGCGGAAAGGTTGGAAAAGGGGAATTCCTGAAGGAAATAGACATAGACAGTTTTAACATTGAAGAAAATGCCAATCTCATAAGAAAAGTATGGGTTGGTAAGAAAATAGAAGCTATGGAAAATACCATGAGAACAGTTGAGGAAAACAAAAGAGAAGTCACAAGAGAGAAAATAGTTGAACTCTCAAAAAAAGAAAAAATAATGAGCAATGAAACAGATTTTGTGTTGATGGAACTTATGGAAGAGCCTGTTATTGGCATTCAAATAAAAAATATAGTTGGCGTAAAATGGGAAAATTGTGGCAAAAACACATGTATGCAAGCAGGAAGTGATATTAAGAAAGGATTTTTCTATAAAAAGATTTTTAAAAATGATAATTTATATTTAAAAAGGAAATATCCAAGAGAAAAGATAATGAAAATAATTGCAAAAAGCCAATTTGCAGACGGTTCTTTCAGGGACATAGAAAATCAAACGATTGATGAAAAATTAAGGCTTACTTCAATGGCATTATTGTCTTTTATAATAGGAGATGAAAATATAAACATTTATTCCAACCAAATCAACAAGGCTGTAAAGTTTATATGCAGTAATTATGATAAAACAGGGGCAGGTCATAAAGACGAGATTTTGGCAATTATATTATTGACTCTTGATAGAATTAAAAAACTTGGAATAGCGGATGAAAAACTTGATGATAAGCTTTTGGAGGTAATAAAAAGAATTTCAAAAATGCTTCGTTCTAGCGGAAAGAATGAAAGTATTATTGATAAATTTTCAACAATGCCTTTTAAAAGAAATGTAGCTTCCTTCTTTAGAAAAAGCAGAGATAAAAAATATATAGATGAAGTCATAGTAGTAACTAAAGGGGAAAATTTAATTCTAAATATGGCTAAGCTAGCTATACTAATGTCAATTGATGTACAATAGCATATATTAAGATTTGATTAAAAGCTAGAGGCTTTGCGTTTTGTCAGCAGAACTTCTAGCTTTTTTATGATATTTTTTACTGTGGAGCATTCAAATAGAGCATAAATATATTCATATCTTTAAAAAATGGTATGATTTTATAATCTTATGATAAAATATATATGTTTTTTTGAAAAATAAATAAAATAATGAAACTTTTATATTGAAAAATTTCATAAACAAATATATAATTTAAACTAAACCGAAAATTAAAGGGGGCAAATTACATGAAATCAATTGGGGGATTACCACCAAAGCAGGGACTTTATAATCCAGTTTTTGAAAAAGATAATTGCGGAGTTGGTTTTGTTGCCAATATTAAAGGAGAAAAGTCCCATGATGTAGTAAAAAAAGGGCTCCGGGTACTTGTTAATTTAACACATAGAGGTGCTGTTGGTGCTGATCCTAAGACTGGTGATGGTGCAGGAATACTTTTGCAGATACCAGATGAATTTTTTAGAATATGTTGTGACAATCAGGGAATAATACTTCCCAAAGCTGGCAAATATGCGGTAGGTATGGTGTTTTTACCAAAGGAGCCTGCTCTTAGATACCAATGCGAGGGAATTTTAGAGAGAATAGTAAAAGAAGAAGGCCAAAAAATACTGCATTGGCGAAATGTTCCTACAGACGATAGGGCAATAGGAGAAACGGCAAGGGGAACAGAGCCTATAATAAGACAAATATTTGTCGAAAATTGCATGAGTGATGAAGCTGAATTTGAAAGAAAGCTCTATGTAATAAGAAAAAAGACCGAAAATGAAGTTAAAAAACTTGTCAAAAGAAATGCCGAGTATTTTTACATATGCTCCCTTTCAAGTAGAACAATAGTTTATAAAGGGCTTCTTTTGGCAGATCAGATAAGAGGATACTATTTGGATTTAAATGATGTTAATTTCAAGAGTGCCATAGCACTCGTCCATCAAAGATTTAGTACAAATACTTTCCCTACCTGGGATCTTGCACAGCCTTTCAGGTATCTTGCACATAATGGTGAAATAAACACAATAAGAGGAAATAGAAACTGGATGAATGCAAGAGAGGGCATATTAAAGTCAAGCACATTTGGAAATGACATAAAAAAATTGTTCCCTATTATGACACCAAATGTAAGTGATTCTGCCTCCCTTGACAATATGTTCGAGCTTCTTACAGCAGATGGTAGAAATATTGCGCATTCAATGATGATGCTCATACCTGAAGCATGGGAAAAGAATACCGAAATGCCTGACTACAAGAAGGCATTTTATGAATATCACGGCTCTCTTATAGAACCATGGGACGGACCTGCTGCCGTATTTTTTACTGATGGTGTACAAATTGGTGCAACTCTTGACAGAAATGGTTTGAGACCTGCCAAATATGTAATAACAAAAGATGATCAGATTGTAATGGCATCGGAACTTGGCGTACTTGAATTCGATCCAGGTGAAATAGTTGAAAAAGGTAGATTGAACCCTGGAAAGATGTTTCTTGTAGATACTAAAAAGGGAAAGATAATAGATGATATTGAACTTAAAAAAGAGATCTGCACAGAGAAACCATATGAAGAATATATAAGGAAAAGCAAAAGGACACTTAAAGATTTTGCAGATATTTCAGAATATAAGAAGATCATGCCTGAGAGACTCAAGGAAAATCAGCAGGCTTTTGGATATACAATGGAAGACTTGAAAGTTATACTTAAATATATGGCTGAAAACGGGAAGGAACCTTTGGGATCAATGGGTAATGATACACCGCTTGCAGTTTTGTCTGAAAGACCACAAATTCTATTTTCATATTTCAGGCAGCTTTTTGCACAGGTTACAAATCCACCGATAGATCCTATAAGAGAAGGAATTGTAATGTCTCTTATGAATTATATAGGACCGCAGAACAACATACTTAGCAAGGGTTCTATTGAAAGTCCTTTCATAGAACTTGAGAAACCTATTCTTACTGATGATGAAATGGCAAAAATAAAAAAGATGGGTGATACTGATTTCAAGACAACTACTGTACCTATTACATTCAAATATGATAGTGGAATAACTGGATTTAAGGAGGCCTTGAAATTAATATGCGAAAGAGTGTCGAAAAAGGTTGACGAAGGTTACAATATAATTGTACTTAGTGACAAAAAGGTTGATGAATATGAAGCTGCCATACCAAGTCTTCTTGCGGTTTCCGCAGTTCATCAATATCTTATAAAGAAAAAAACAAGAACAAAGGTTTCATTGATTATAGAAACTGGTGAGGCAAGGGAAACAACTCATTTTGCCCTTCTCATGGGATATGGTGCAAGCGCTGTTTGTCCATATCTTGCATACAGATCTATAGAATATCTTTCCGATGATGGTATGATAAAAGGAATTTCAAAGGAAACAGCAGTTGAAAATTACAAGAAGGCAGTATGCGGAGGGCTTTTAAAAATACTTTCCAAAATGGGAATATGCACAATACAAAGTTATCATGGTGCACAGATATTTGAAGCTCTTGGACTTAGCAGCGAATTTGTAGATAAGTATTTCAAGGGAACTACAACTACAATCGGTGGAATAGGCATAGATGTAGTTGCAAAAGAAGTCCTTATGAGACATAAAAAAGCCTTTGACAGATTTAGAAATCCATCTTTGGCTCTTGATGTGGGAGGATTGTATTCATGGAGAAAAGAAGGTGAGTTTCATCTTTTCAATCCTATGACCATACACAAGCTGCAGCTTGCTTCAAGAAATAATGATTACAATGAATATATGGAATACTCGAGGCTTATAAATGATCAGAGCAGGCATCACTGTACACTCAGAAGTTTGTTTGATTTCAATATGGATGAAAAATCTGAAATACCTATAAGCGAGGTAGAACCTGAAAGTGAAATAATAAAAAGATTTTGCTCTGGAGCAATGTCTCTTGGTGCACTTAGCAAAGAAGCACATGAAACCATAGCGATTGCAATGAATAAAATAGGTGCAAAGAGCAACTCGGGTGAAGGCGGAGAGGATTATAGAAGATTTAAGGTTGGACCTGATGGAAAAAACAGGAGAGGTGCCATAAAACAGGTAGCATCTTCAAGATTTGGTGTAACTACAGATTATCTTATAAATGCCGATGAAATCCAGATAAAAGTTGCACAGGGTGCTAAGCCTGGTGAAGGAGGACACCTTCCAGGACCAAAGGTTGACCATTACATTGCCGAAGTAAGACATTCCACTCCAGGAATAGCTCTTATTTCGCCTCCTCCTCATCATGACATATATTCAATTGAAGATCTTGCACAACTTATATATGATTTAAAAAGTGTAAATCCAAACAGCAAAATAAGTGTGAAGCTGGTGTCGGAAGTTGGTGTTGGAGTCATTGCAGCCGGTGTTGCAAAAGCTCATGCAGATTTAATACTGATAAGCGGACATGATGGTGGTACAGGAGCATCACCTCTCTCATCAATGAGATATGCAGGTACTCCTTGGGAAATAGGTCTTTCTGAAACTCATCAGGTGCTTCTTTTAAATAATTTGAGAAGCAGGGTAAGACTTCAAACAGACGGACAGCTTAAAACAGGAAGAGATGTAGTTATTGCATCACTGCTTGGAGCAGAGGAATTTGGCTTTGCAACTTCAATACTTGTAACGCTTGGATGTACACTGCTTAGAAATTGTCACTGCAACATGTGTTCAATGGGTATTGCAACCCAGGATGACGAACTCAGACAAAAATTCAAGGGCAAACCTGAGCATATAATAAACTTCCTAACATTCATAGCAAGAGAGGTCAGGGAATACATGGCTAAGCTTGGATTTAGAACTATGAATGAAATGATAGGAAGAGTGGACAAATTAAAATTAGATGACAAAGAAAAAGAAAAATATTTGAAAACACGTGGACTGGATTTTTCAAATATATTGTACAGACCTGATGTACCTGAGAAGATAAAACCATATTGTACTATATCCCAGGATCATGGAATAAGTACTGCACTTGATCATACTTTAATAGAAGTTTCAGCACCTGCATTAAATTACAGAAAAAATGTGGTTGGAAATTTTGAAATAAAAAATGTAGATAGAAGTGTAGGAGCCATGCTGAGTGGAAAGATAGCAAAAAACTTTGGAAGACAGGGGCTCCCTGAGGACACTATAAAATTCAGTTTCAAAGGATCTGCAGGTCAAAGTTTTGGAGCCTTTGGAATGAAAGGTCTCACTTTAAAACTTGTTGGAGATGCAAATGATTATGTTGGAAAGGGACTTTCCGGCGGAAAAATCATAATAGAAACGCCTTCAGATGCAGCTTACAAGGCATCGGAGAGTTTTATCGCAGGAAATACAATACTTTATGGTGCAACCAGCGGAAAGCTTTTTGTAAATGGAATGGCTGGAGAAAGATTTGGCGTAAGAAACAGTGGTGCTTCAGCTGTAGTTGAAGGTGTAGGAGATCATTGCTGTGAATATATGACTGGTGGAGTTATAGTAGTACTTGGAAAGACAGGAAGAAACTTCGGGGCAGGTATGAGTGGTGGAATAGCCTATGTATTTGACGAGAAGGATTCCTTTGACAAGAACTGCAATATGGATATGGTGGAAATAAATGAACTTGACAAAGAAGACGAGACTCTTGTTTTGGATCTTATAAATGAACATTCTATAGATACAGATAGTTCTAAAGCTAAGTATATACTTAACAACTGGGACAAATGCAAGCTTAAATTCAAGAAAATTATTCCTACAGCATATAAGCTTATACTTGAAAAAAAGAGAGAAAATGTTAAGGTATCTTAGCGAAAGGAGATGTGTATAAAATGGGAAAATTAGGTGGATTCAAAGAGTTTGAACGAAGAGATTTTGAGACTAGACCGGTTAAAGACAGAGTTAAAGATTATAGAGAAGTTCACACAGCGCTTCCTGCAGAAGATATGGAAAAGCAAGCTGCCAGATGTATGAATTGTGGCACCCCGTTTTGTAATTGGGGATGTCCACTTGGAAATTTGATTCCTGATTGGAATGACCTTGCGTATAGGGGCGATTGGAAAAAGGCTTATGAAAGAATACGAATGACCAATAACTTTCCTGAATTTACAGGAAGGATATGCCCTGCACTTTGTGAATCATCCTGTACGCTTGGCATAAATTACAATCCTGTATCCATAAGAGAATTGGAATTTATGATAATAGAAAAGGCGTTTAAGGAAGGCTGGGTAAAACCTGTACTTCCAAGAAACAGAACAGGAAAAAAGGTGGCAGTAGTAGGATCGGGCCCTTCAGGGCTTTCAACTGCTGCACAATTGAATTCTGTTGGACATGAAGTTGTTGTATTTGAAAGACATGAAGAGGCGGGTGGATTGCTTAGATATGGCATACCGGACTTCAAGCTTGAAAAGAACATAGTAAAGAGAAGAATAAAAATCATGAAAGAAGAGGGAATTGAATTCAGAACAGGTGTAAATGTTGGAGTGGATATAACAAGCAAACAGCTTAAGGATGAGTTTGATGCTGTTGTACTTACAGGTGGATCTACAATTCCAAGAGATCTTGATGCGCAAGGAAGGCAACTTGAAGGAATCTATTTTGCAGTTGATTATCTGTCAGCTCAGAATAGAGCGGCATCAGATACTTCAGGCAGCAAAAAAAATGTTACAGCTAAAGGAAAATCCGTAGTTGTAATTGGAGGCGGAGACACGGGATCTGACTGTATAGGTACTGCAATAAGGCAGGGAGCAAAAAAAGTGTGCCAGATTGAGATAATGCCAAAACCTCCTGTTTCAAGAGATGAAACAATGCCATGGCCTCTTTATCCAAAGATATTAAAGACGACCACATCACATGAAGAAGGATGTGAGCGTATGTGGAATATTTCAACAAAATCTTTTGAAGGAAAGGATGGCAAACTCACAAGGCTTAACTGCACTGAGGTAAAATGGAGCAAAAATGGCGGCAGGATGTCAATGGAAGATGTATCTGGAAGTGAATTCTATATCGATGCGGATATTGTTCTTATAGCAATGGGTTTTCTGCATCCGGATCATAATGGACTTTTGAATGACCTTTCAGTTGAGTTTGATAAGAGGGGAAATGTTCTTACATCAGATTCACATATGACTAATGTAGAAGGAGTATTTTCTGCAGGCGATATGAGAACGGGACAGTCACTTGTTGTACGTGCAATCGAGGATGGAAGAATTACAGCAAGGTATGTAGATGAGTATTTGATGGGAGACTCATTCCTATAGAAAAAAAGAACCACTGGAAAGAATATTTCCAGTGGTTCTTCTTTATCTGGTGTTATATGTCGAGCAAGTTTTTCTTGTAGTTGGAATACAAATTTCTGAGATCGAACATCTTCTTTTCTATGTCTATCTGAAGATCTGATGCAGTTCCGTAATCTTCAGCATCTATAGCCTCTTTTATCTGTGTGAAGAGACTCTTTTTGTCGTATGAATCCTTAAGAAGTTCATGTCTCAGGTTGTCTATCTTCATCCAGTTTGCAACGTCTATATCAAGAGCTTTGTCTATGGAGTGAAGCATTTTTGCGTTCCTTATTTCTTTTGTATACTGATTCAATACTCTGTGGCTCAGTTCAATTAACCATTTTTCTATATAAGCTGTCTTGAAGCTTTCTATATATTTTTCTTTCAAAACTCCGCCTTTTGTAAGTACTGCTTTTTTCTCAGGATATTTGTCGAGGGCTTCAAAGTTTTCGTATACCGTTGCTGGAGCCTTTCCAAAGAGGTCTTCCCTTTCTTCATCGGAATAGCATTCAAATACATCTATTTCACTTCTGTATTCTCTGTCCTTGTCAAAGTAGTCTGCAGATTCTCCCTTTTTCTTTGAAAGTTCCTTCAAAAGGTCTTCCTCAGACTTGTTGTTCTTTACTGCATATTCTATTCCGTCAACCATTGCTATGTAGAGTGCGCCTACTGCAATGTAAGTATTTGTTCCTGGATTTGGGGCACGGAGTTCGAATCTTGTTGCAAGAGGACTCTGCATTTCTCGTACAACACCTATGAGTACGGATCTGTTCCTTGATGGTACTTCAACCGAACGTCCTATTGAAGTTACTATACATACAGGTGCTTCAAAGCCGGGTTTCAATCTTCTCAAGGCATCTGTAGTTGATGAAACAAAAGGATTCAATACTTCATAGTTCTTGAGTATTCCCATGATTGATCCGTATCCGAATATGCTTAGGAAGCTGTTTTTCGAAGAGAAAAGATTTACTCTTTTTCCATTTTTCAGTTTAAGGGCTATCCCTATATGGGTGTGTTCTCCGCTTCCTGCGATTCCCTCAACAGGCTTTGCCTTGAAGGTAACATTGAGTCCGTTTTCCTTGAAAGTTTCTTCTATTATATTCTTTACGAAGGCTTCATTGTCAACTGACTGTACTGATGTTGAATATTTCCAGTCAACTTCCATCTGCTCCATTATTTCATAGTTCCCGTTTTCATCGATCTTGGCCTGGATTCCGCCGACTTCCTTGTGTCCCATTTCAGGCTCAAATCCGTAGATCTCCATTATCTCGAGGGATTGTTCAAGAGCTGTCTTTACAGCACCTTTTGTTCTTGCCCAGTACTGTTCCTTTAAAACCTGTGAAGTTGAAAGGTCCTCAACTTCTGTCTTGTTGTTTGGAGTACTTACCCAGAATTCAAGTTCTGTTGCGGATGTTCCTATGATATCCTCTATGTCGTCAATCTTTATTCCGATTGAGGAAAGTGAAGCAGGGTATTTTTTGAAAAGGTCTGTGAGATTTGATTTCAAATATTCTATTGAATGTTTGAGCACATACCTTGAATCTACTGCTGATCCATTGTGGTACAGGAAGCAGGGAATTCTCAAGGTTCCAACAGGCTTTCCAGTTGCTTCATCCAGGTTGTCTTTATTGTAGTCTACAAACCAGTTGACATCAAGATCAGGCACCATATCAACCTTCGCATCGTCGAGAGTTGCAATTCCAGGAAGTATGATGGAAGAACCGTCTGTCTGTACTGCACCTTTAAGGAAACCATCTATATCGCTTAAAAATACTTTGATTGGTATTTTTTCATCTGTGTTGTTGCCGCAGAGGTCAACTCCTACAGCTGATACGAATTTTATCTCCGGATGTTTCGTTAAAAGTTCCTTGAGACTTTTTTCATTATGACTATCTTTTGATATTGAATAAATTAAATCTTTTGACAT
>NZ_JBZAYZ010000021.1:0-31832 GCF_058242705.1 Clostridium pabulibutyricum | reverse complement strand
ATCCAACAAGTGTAATACCTAAAAAGGTAATTAACATAATTACTAATAATTTATTTTTTATTTTCATTTGACTTCCTCCAATCTAATTCCTATTTGCAAAAAAATTTTTTGCTGCTGCCTTATCTTTCTCATCTTCATCTTCTATATTTTCTATTTTTATTTTATTTATTATTTTTTCTCCCTTTGCTAATGCTTCTTTCCTCTCCGGAGAATTTTTATATTTCTCATATTCAGCTCTTTTTTCTTCTCTAAACTCTTTAATCTCATTTGAGACTCTTCTTTGATAATCTCCTTGATAGCATCTATACGTATCTGTGATACCTGGAAATATTTCAAATTGCTTTGCTTTTTTAAGTTTCACAGGGTGTTTACCTGTGATTATCAGAATTGATTCATCCGGATTCATAGTTAAAATCTCATCCGCATTTATAAGATTTCTTCCCGCATAACTGAAATTTTGGGAATTTGAAGAACTATCATTTTTACTACTTTTTGATGTGGACTTTGAAGAAGTTTGAACCTTTACCGTCGTTTTACCTGCAAGCTTTGAAAAATACTCTGCTGTAGTATCGTTGACATTACCCAAACATAGCTTTATACCACAATTACCTAAAATACTCTCTGCCTGCTCTCTACCATACTTTTCTTGCAGTTGAGTTATATTCTGAATTATAGTACAACAAGCTATACCATACCCTCTGCAGGTTGCTAAAAACTTCTCATAATTATCGAAACGCCCTAGATTTGGGAACTCATCAAGCAGGAAAATTACTGGTTGTGGTAACTTTGAATTGTTTTCAGCTCCTAAAGCATAAAGCTCCTGGAACATTTGACTGAAAAATAAATTGATAAGCCCTTCCCATGTATCATCCATAACTGGGATTATTACATATAAGGCTATTTTTCTTTTTCCAACATCACTTAGAAAAAAATCTGAATTTGATGTAAAGTCTGCAACTTCCTGATCTACATAATCCCCTATAGTTGTAAGTAAAGAAATTATAATACTTGTCCTAGTTTCCTCTTTAGATTTTTTAAATCCTAATTCATAAGCCCTCCTTGCAGGGTGTGTTTTAGGTAATTTTAAAAATTGTTCATCTAAACTAGAAATACCGTCTTTGTCTTGTTCAGGATCAAATTCTTGTAGGAAATCAAGTACCCCTGGCATATTTCTCTTCTCTATTGGCATTTCATAAACACTATATAAAATAAGTGCTTTTAAAAGTGATAGTTGAGAATTGTACCAAATATCTTTATGCTTTGAGTCGTTTTTTGCTGCAACCATTGTATTTGCAACTGTTGCAGCTTCTCTATCTTTTCTTACATAATCAAAAGGGTTATAATGATCGCTATTCAACATATTCATAAAATTTATTACGTGTACCTCATACCCCTGTGCTTCTTTAACCTTTGCCGTCATCTCGTAAAGTTCTCCCTTTGGATCTGTAGCTACAATAGAACATTCTCTTTCATTTAGAACGTTAGTTACAACAAAACTTTGAGTTTTAAATGAACCTGGTCCTCCTACGACAAAACAATTTCTATTGGGAAGTGATGATTTAGTTGGCTGAACTAAAGCCATATTTTCCTTTATTCCAAGTACTATACCATTAGAATCTACTCTATTACTCATTATTTTTATTCCCCTCCTTTTACATTCATAATTGATTGTTTTAAATCATTTAAAAACTGTTTTACAGGTACAGCTGTAGTCTGACCTTCTACAAAAATTTCTGAACTATCGGCATATCTACTTGAACCATGAATTGCATACTCTGATTCGATTTCATATTTAGATTTTTTGCTACTATTAAAAATTAATCTTAAAAATATAATCAACACAACTAAAGTACCTAAAATAAATATAGGATTTTTATTTTTTGTAAGGCTTGTGATTACATCTATTGGGTGATGTTCCAAGCCTTTAAGGCTTGAAATAATCATACTTTTATTTACATTTGGAATTTTATACTTCTGTGCTAGAGAAGCTATATCACTTAAACATAGAACTCCAATCTCTAAAATTCCTGATACTATAACACTTCCGATTACTTTACCTTTAGATATTTTCATTCTTATTTGCCCCCTTTACTGCTACCACTGTTATATGGAGCAAAACTTCCCATAAGAGTTATTTTATTTACAAGGTACTTACTGCCTTGCTTTGTTACTTCTACTTCATAAATTTGGCTTACTGGGTTTGCATTTGAACCATTGACACTGTAAGTTGTATTGATACTTACAAGTGCCTTTGCTTTGTTTGTGTTTGTATCAGTTAAATAGATATTTAAACTATTAACCTTGTTTTGTATTTGGGTTTTAGGGGCTTCTGCCCCTCCTGCCCCCTGCAACGATTGATATACTTCATCAGTCACATATTTTTTAATTTCTTTAAATCTGGAAACATAAGTCTGATTATTGTAGTTAAATTCTGCATAAAATACATTGTGTATAACATTTTTTATATTGTAGTTATCCTGGTTGCTCCCTTCACTGGATAGCTGGGATAACTTTTTATTCAGCTGTTGATTTTCAGTAGTTATATTTTTTATTTGACTTTTTTGCCTGCTTAATATTACTCCTTGGCCTACAATACCTATTATTAAAATGATATTTAATACAATAGATATTGCTAGGCCTATAAAAAATTTCTTCATAAACCTACCTCTTTTCTAATTTTTAACTCTTCCATATCCCGCCAGATGTGATTCCCAAAAACTATTATCCAAGCTTGTATATCCAACTCCATGACCTCCACTTTGATACATTGTATTATTTCCAACATATATTCCAACGTGAGTTATATAATCACCTGCATTATATGTTCCTTTGAAAAATACTAAATCACCTGGTTTCACATCTCCTGGAGCAATTTTGCTTGTTACATCATATTGTGCTTGTGCTGTACGTGGAAGGTTTATTCCTGCTTGATCATAGACATACTGTACAAGTCCTGAACAATCAAAACCAGTAGAAGGAGTAGAACCTCCAAATACATAAGCTTCTCCTTGAAATTGTTCTGCTGTACCAATTAGTTTTTTATAAGAATCATTTCCTAGTGGAGATTGAGAAGCACCTTCTGATCCTCCTGTATTTGTTACACTTACATACCGCATTACATGGTCGTAATAGCTTGGATCACCATATCTACCACCACGTGAAGCCGAAAAAGACATTGCAAGTTCTTTTGTGCCTTTTCCACCATGTGAAGCCACATAATCTACATATCCCTGTCCGAAATTGTATGATTGAATTATCGTAGCAAAATCACATTTTTTCTTATTTGCATACTGTACGATTGAGCTAAAATACTTAATTCCTACATTTAGAGATTCTTGAGGATCTTGGATTGAATTAGGTGCAAGTCCTTCACTTTCTGAACTTTGCATTATGTCATTTGTACCACTATTCCCACTTTCTTGATATACAATAGCAAGTAATACTTCTGTATAATTTCCAACTTTATATTTATTAGCAACTTCTGCAATTAAAGGTCGCCATTTCTGAACCGATTCAGGTACTTTTGCCTTTCCGAAATTATTATTATCAGTCTGTTGATGCCCCAAAATAGCTACAATTATTATGAAAAATATCACAACAACAATAATTATTATTTTTTTCATTTTTTACTGCCTTTCAAGTACTTTTGAGTTAAATCATTTATTTGCTTTTGGATAGCAGCTTTCTTTTTTGCATCTGTCTCCTTGGCTATACTGTCCTTTAAAGTTTTTATCCTGCCTTCTGCATTTTTTCTATTTATTGCTGTTGTTATATCTTTATCCTTGAGTTTTGAATTTATATCTTCTGCATCAACTACATTATTGTGCGATATAAATGCCAATGCCAACCTTTTAAGCTGATCTTTGTCTGAAATAAGTTCTTTTTCTGCAAGCAAGTAATTATAGTTATAATTTATAATCTGCTTTTCTGTATTTACATACCTATTACTACTTTTCATCTTTGGTATATCTTTCTGTTCCCCGGTCGCATACATTTTTTCTATTACTTTACTTGTTGAATTTGGATCTTCTCTTATAGCATCATCATACTGTCCAAATTCCATGTAAGCATCAGCTATCTGTGATTTTGTATATCCACTTTCTTTTAGTAAGTTACCACCTGTTTTATAATTTTTCATACTAAATTCCTTATAGGCATCAGCCTTCTTATTTATCATTTGAATTTTATTTGAATAAACATCTTTTACTTTGTTGTTAGAAACCTTACTTACACCAATTGCTACAATTAAAATAATCAATATGACAGCACCAGTAATTACCCTGGCTATAGCTTTTTTTTGCATATTTATTTTTTTGTTAATCTCAATATCTTTAAAATGCTGCGTTTCATCAGTGTTTAGTTTTTCATTAATTACACTGTGAAGCTCCTGTACTGATTGAGTTTTATCCACTTCAAATAAAAAATTGTCTTTTATTTTATTTAAGAGTGCATTTTTATTTATTCTGAATTTTTCAAGTGAAAATGGTGAAAGCATTGACATTGCAAGAAGTTTGTATTGTTCTAAGTCTGTGTAATTATGAACATATGGAATGAGCTTATTGCTCCTATACATGAATTTTACATTCTTTAAATTTTTAAAAAATACATTTTGTGGATGTAGTATCACTTTATCTTCAAACTTTTCAAGTGGGTTAATATCAAGTATTCTTTCAAGTAATGATAACCTAATCACCTTTGAATATTTTTTGGCTCTTATTATAGGCTTATACCCTTCCTCTATGCTGTATTTTAAAATATATTTTTGCCCCTCATGTTTTATAGATGTAAGAGGGAAGCAGTATTCATTATTCTTTTTTAATCCTTCAAGTTCACTAATATTTTCAGCTAAAGCTTTATTATCATTTATGTGTATTGTATATTCATTTTTTTTCGTATATACAGTTAAATCATCTATTAATAGTATTTTCAAGCTCTCCACCCTCCTAAACTATTTTTTATTTCTTCTATTTCCATAGGGCTTATATAAAGCTCATTTTCATAGTCAGGTTGAATATCCGGATCTTCCTCAAATTTCTCTTTATATCTTTTTCTATTTTCTAACCTTAATTCTTCCTTACTAAGCTGTATCTTCATAAAAACCCTTTTTGTTCCATATAAAAGTAAAGCTTCGCCCTGTCTCTTTGCTCTTAAAAGGGATATTTCAGGTTTAGAAAAGTTTAATTGAAGTTTACTTATAACCTCATCAACTCCCCTGTTGTCCAAACCAAAGAACAATTTTGTAAAACTATTTTCAATTACAGCAGTTCCTAGTCCTCCCTCTGCTCTTAAAACATCTTGTATCTGCTGTGTAACTGCTATAGCTCCAGCGTGGTACTTTCTGAACCTCTTATATGCCTGAACAAAGAAATCCGCACTTTCTTTGTTCTTAATCAAGAAATGGAATTCATCTATAAATAAATAAGTGTATTTATCATTTTTATTTGATTTTGTTATAATGTCCCACAAATAACTAAAGGTATTTAGATAACAAGCTCCTTGAATGTCAGCTTCGCTTTGTAGAGCCTTTAAATCAAAAGAAATGATGTTATTGTTCAGATCTATATTTGTATAGCCATTGAACAAGGAGTTTGAACCATATACATAACTTTTTAATATAAAGTAGAAGTCTTTTACTTTATTAAATGCTTCTGGATTCTCTTCTTTTAAAGCCCCGATTTTTTTATATAAATCTTCAAATATAGGGAAATCTTTATGGGTCATTTTGTTTATATCCTTGATTTCTCTAAGCTTTGTATAAAGGCTCATTAAAATATCCTCTATTATAGACATTTCAACTTGCGTCATATCACTTTTAATAGCTTTAAATAATCCTCTAAGTCTTTGACATTTCTGCTTTATAAGATTTTCAACCCTAGCAATATCACTCATATTTTTAATTGATTCATCATCTTCAACTTCTTCTGAAAATATTTCAAGTGGATTTATTTTGGTATCAGATATAGAACTTAAATGCACCACAGTACCGCCAAAATATTCAATAATATCTGTATATTCATTCTCAGGATCTATAACATATACATTAAAGCCCCTTGCTATAAGATTGAGTATTTTTCTTTTAAGATAAGTGGTTTTACCAACTCCTGACGTTCCTACAACAACCATATTTTGATTGAGTGTTCTTCTATCATCCAGGTAATTAATTGATACTATAGAATTTGTAATCTTATTAGTCCCTTCAATTATTGAATTTGGAGAAAGATCGCAAATTTCGCTATCATCAAAAAGAAAAAAGCTGCTAGCTGCCGTCGTATTTGACATTTGATATGTGTAATCTTTAAGTTTATTTTGATTTAATGGAAGTGCCGACCAGTAAGCACCTGCCATACGATAATATGGAATTATGCCTCTCATATGAACTTTCATTAAAATTCTGTTAACATTTTCTTCCAATCTATTGATTAATTCAAGACTTTCTGCTTGAATTAATATATAAGTATAAATATATAAGAACCCAAATTTATTATTAAGAGACTCCTTTAGTTGATTTTCTGCACTATGAATTTGTTCTTCTAAATTCATAGTAAGTTTTGGATCTTTAGTTTTAAGTAACTCGGCTCGTTTATTTTTTATACTTTTGTTATAGTAATCAAGCATTGTTGTGTCACTGGCTTTCTCTATATATTGGGTAATCGTAACATTACCCTTTAATCGCTTTAAATCAGAAAGCCAGTTTCCTCTTGCTTGTGTAGGGTATTGAGCTATTGCAATCACCCTTATATAGTTCCCGCCTAATTCCACATTATCTTTATTTTCTTTGTATATAAAAGGGTAAATTGCTTCAATAGGTGTATTATCAATTATCCCTTTCAATTCATCCTTTTTAACTTCCTCTGTTTCTTCAATATCTTTAGCTCCTAATTTTTTAGTTAAGTTTTTAGTAATTTTTTTAGCTTTCAATTTAAACATTCAATCACTCCTTACTAAACATAAATTGAATTCTTAAAATCTATAAATCTGTGCAATGCAACTATAATATCCTTTGCATTTAATACAGTAGTTTCTGCGTCGTAAGATTCTAAAAGCGTATTCAAAGAGTTTTGAACTTTTTTAACCTTTTCAGTTAGATTTTTTTCAGCAAATTTCAATTCTTCAATAGTTCTTTTTTTAAGTTTTTCACTTAGAACTATTAAGTGCTGTTTTGTAGTTAAATCACTCGAAAGCTCCATATTTTGATATTCTAAGCAGTATGAAGCAATAAGTTGTAATAAATGTTTATTAGGGTTATTTGCTTTAGCTTCTAAATACCTTTTTTTCCAATATAGATTATAATTTTTCATATCCAGTGGTATTGTCATAGAAACTATCTGTGGATTGTCTTCTTTGTTCTGGCCTAAGAAGGAAGCATAATCTTCAAATAATACATTTTGTTCATACTGTGCAAGGAGATCTAAGTTAATTCCCTCAACTTTAATCATTGAAATAAGACTATTATCCTTTAAATATACATAATCTTCATATACACCTTCTATTGGGCTTTCATCTTGTATGAATTTTTCTGCTGTTTGAGTTTGTTTTTTATTTTTCTGCATTACCTATCACCTCTTTTTTTGGGTTTTAAGAAAAATAGTTTTTGTCTACTATAGAAGCTTAAAATAGTTTTTAAATGTTCAATAAGTCTTATATTATCCCGGTACTTAACTGGTCTTGCAATAGCAAGGATAAAACCACAAGTTATGAAAATTATTACAAGTATTATTTTTATAATCCATAATGCAAGTACACTATAAGGTGGTATAACAAGTATTAATATAGAAACTAAAGCAGGTATGGAAATATATTTAATTGCGTCCATACCTGTAAGTCCTGGTATTAAGTTGTAACCACTTTCCACATTTCTCGGGAAAACAAATTTTTTACCTTCTCTTTCTTCTCCATCTTCATTAAACATTTCAAAAATGACTTTCTTTATATCTTCTTCACTAACTCTCATTTTTCACCACTTCCTTATTGAAACAATCCATAAATCCAAGGAATGAGCCATGTTAAAGCTCCACCTGCGGCAACAGCAGCAGCTACCATTCCAATACCCCTCCACATTTCGTTTTTCATATTAGGATCATCCAAACTTGGCAGTTTTGCTATAACTATTTTTGCAGCTGCTATAATTCCGACTATTGCAATAATAGATGTTATAACAACTTTGATTGATGTAAGTCCCTGATTCAGCTTACTTTGTACTTCTCCTGCGTCTGATGCAGCTTTTACTAATCCTGTATTATCTAATAGTAAGACTGCTGTGTAAGCTGAAACTAAGCATTTCATTATTTTCCCTTTCATTTCTTTACCTCCCATATTTATCTATCTAATTTTATTTTACCATTAGTTTCTTCTACTTGCAATTAGTTTATTGTAATTGCAAGTAGTTTATTGCTTTTTTAAATTGATTGCAATTAATTGCAATCAATGATACAATTTTTTTGAGGTGATATTATGGATTCTAAAAAATATGGTCTTGTAAATAGAGTAAAAATTTCTAATGCTATAGATAAGAATTTATATGAAAAGCTAACTAACTTGTCCAAAGAAACAATGATACCAATATCAAAGCTGTTGGACAAAGCCATAGTTTTGCTTCTTGACGAATACAGTAAAAAGTAATCTATTTTACCTTTCCATTTTTTAATTCCAAATTTTTACTTATTTCTCTTTTCTTTTTCATCTCAATATAATTATTTAATTCATTTAAATTTCTGACAGCCTCCTCTTGCTTGAAGTATGGAGAAACCTTTTTTAACTCTCCCTTTCTATTACATTTACCTATTGAATATCCTTTTCTACTATCAACAATCTCAAAAGGTTGTCTAGTTTCATCAAGCCTTTTATTTAACTGGATTCCATAAAATCCTAAAAATCCTTCCAGGAATGAATGACTATCATTCTTTACTTCTGTTTTAATCTTATTTATTCTTTCATTATTTTGCAAATTATTAGTAATTTTTTCCTTAGCTTTGTTTATATTGTCTGTAATCTTAAAATCAAGGCCTTTAGATTCTACATCAAAATGTTTAAGTGTTTTATCTATTAACTGTTTTCTTACAGAAGGTTTATTCTCAAGACTTTCTAATAAAATTTTTCTTCTAGCATTATTAATATCAGTGGTATTAAATTTTAAATTACCTGTTTTAAATGAATTTAGCCTGATTTTATCTTTATTATCTTTTAAATAGATACAAGTAACTTTATCTAATTTAAATAATGTCCTGTCCCTTAAAATTTCATATTCAGATGTTCCGAACAAACTCTTTATTGCTTCATCTTTAGTTTTAAAGTCCTTAGTAATTGCATAAGGCTCTTTTCCTTCCTCATCATGGTACTCCAAAAAATACTCGCCATCATCTTCTTTTAAATCAATAGATGATCTATCATCTATATTAAATTTTTTTAATAGCTTACCTTTTTTATTGAATATCTCTTTTTTCTCAAATTTCATTAATTCATAAGTGGATTCATATTCAATAAGTTTTACAGATTCGTTCCTCTGTTTTAAATCTTTTATTTTATTAGCTTCCTTTAGATCTTCCTCAAGATTTCTTTGTCTTTCCCTCTCATAAATTAAATTTCTATCCTGTCTGGCTTTTTCCTGATACATTCTAAGTTGCTGAATAGCACGTAAAGCCCTACCACTAGAACTATTATCATTTTCAGTAGCATCACTGTTGCTATCATCTTTTTTCTTTTTATTTAACTCATCTATGTCCTGCATGATTAAGCCCCCCTTTATATAAAATATTTTTACAAACTTATATTACGTTTCCTCTTTTTCTGTCTCTTACGTTTCATTTGTTTTTCAAGCTCAAGATTATTCTTATTAATCCGCCTATCAGCCCCGCCTATTAGAATTTTCAAAGCATCAAATAATAAATTACTATGTCTAAAGCTATTAGTATTTTGCTTATATTCACGTATTTTCTTATTAAATTCATCACTGTAATTATCCTTATCATTAGATCCATAATCTTTAAATTTTTTCAAATAGTTATCTTTGCTGAAATACTCATCTATATTCTCTCTGCTTTCATTATTTATTTCATTGATATGAGAAGCACATTCGCAATAAAACATATATACAAATGCCTTATTATTTAATTTAAAGTTAGGATATTTTTGTTTTAAAGTCCTTCTATCATTTTTAATTAAATCAAGTATCTCATTTTGTTCTTCTTTACCATATTTTCTTGGCGGATTTTCAAAGTCCTTTGGCTCCAATGTTTTTTCAAAGTATTCTCTACTCATTATAAAAATTTCTTTTTCTTGTATAGTTAGCTTTGTTCTATTTTCCCATTCAGGGTACATTTTCTCTAACTGATTATCATAGATTTTATTCATTATATCCATAGATTTTTGAAGTTTTTCAGTATTGTTAAATATCAATTCCATTTTATCTAAAACTCTGTCAGGTACATTTTTAGTTGTCTCCGGTTTAGTAAAATCAATATTATATTTTTCCTTATATTCATTAAATAGTTTTTCTAAATGACCTATATTATTTTTAATAGATAATGAAAATCTAATCCTATCATTTAAAATATCTTTCAAATGATCTTCAAGCATATCATTTTCAGCATATATTTTAACTTGTTCAATTTCTCTTTCATCAAGTATTTTATTTTCTTTCAAAGTTGTATCAACTAAATATATTTTTTCATACTTATTTAATTTATCTATATTTAAATCTTTATAGTACCTACTTATAAATCTGTCTGCCCTATTTTCAAGAATATTTTCAGCTGTAGAAATAAAAATTTCTTCCTTCTCTATTCTATTTAAGATTTTGATTTTGTCTAATGTATCATCCCTAAATTTTAAAGACTTATTCCAATTTTTAAGTTGTTCTTTCCTCTTACTGATAGTATCTATATTTACATACATCTTTAAATGTTTTGCAATTTTACTTAAATTTTTAACTTCATCTCTAGTCAAGCAGGAATAGAATTTTTTATTATTTAAATTTCGTTTCTTTTCCTGCTTATATTTATTTAACTCTATTACAGTTCTGTTATATTCTCTTACTTTTTTATTGCAACTTACTCTATCAGATACTTTGCCTTTTTTACTCATATTCCTTGCTGCGTATCCTTCATGTATTGTAGGCTTAGTTTCTTTTCCTAAATCCTTATTACTTTTGCAACTTATAGAAATACCTTTACTTTTCAAAGCACGATTTGAAAAATCTTCCCATGACTTACGCCATTCCTTCATTTTATTTCTATCATTCCAATCTGTTGTATGGATAGCTTTATATTTGACTTTACCATTTTTATCAATTATTTTTTCTTTTCTTTGCTTATTTCCCCATTCCCCATTATTTTTAAATGGTCTTATCGTAAGCATTACATGAAAGTGAGGATTCTCTTCGTTATCTCTATGAATAGCAATATCAGCTACCATACCTTCATCAACAAAAATTTTTTTACAATAATCATAAGTAAGTTTTTCCTGTTCTTCATCATTTAATTCTTTTGGAAGTGCAATATTAAACTCCCTAGCTAATTGTGAATTATATTGTTTTTCTTTTTTCTCAACTTCATTCCATAGCTTTTGTCTATTACTAGCCCATTCAGGAGCGTTTTTTGGAACTAATATCATTGTTACAGGCTTAACTTCTCTTTTATAAAACTTATTACTTTGACTTCTTTCATCATATAGCTTTTCACCACTTCTATAAGCAGCACAGGCAACAGCCGAACGTTGTCTACCTTGCTTGTTTATTCTACTTATTACTTGACCTGAAAAATGATATATCGCCATAACGCTCCTCCTTTCATTTCATTAATTTATTAATGCTCAAAACGCAAAAGCGTTTTGCTATCATTTTAATAAATTTTTTTGTAAAAATTTCGCATATACCACTTGTGGTATATAAGTGCGCCCTTCACAAACTCGGGATAACTAAAACCTTGCATCTCAATTATAACACTACCAAATTTACCAATCAATATGATTATTTGATTTTTATGGAATAAATGATATAATAATTACAATGGATACAATATTAAAGGAGGTATTTATATGACAAATAAAATAGATGATATTGAAGCTAAAATTGAAAAACTTAAAAAGAAAAAAGCTGAATTAATTTCCAAAAGAGAAAAAGATGTAGGAACTTATATAATAAAATCTTGGGGCTTATCTGATTATTCAACTAAAAATATTTTTGAACTAATAGATAAAAATAATCCTAACAAAGATAATAAATCCGATAATGTAAATTCGGATTCAACGGTTTAGTATGAATGATATCAAAAAATTGGATTTAAAGATTAAATATTTAGAGGATAAAAAGAAAGCTCTAAGTAAATCAGTTAGTTATGAAGAACGTAAAAAAAGAACAAGACGCTTAATTCAGACTGGAGCTTTAGCAGAAAAATACTTTAATATAGAACACTTATCTATAGAGGATAGAGAAGCTCTATTTTCCATGTTTGCAAACTATATAAAAGAACACGCCCCCGAAAAGTATTCCCTTGTAAATAAAAAGAATAAAGATTAACTTTAATCTTTATTCTTTCCACCCATATTTAAAATATTTGAAATTATATCTTTACTTTCTTTATCTTCATCACTCAATTTTTTGCTACTTTCTTTTAAATCTCTACTTATTGCAGTTTCATCAATTTTTATATTTTTATTTTCTAAAATTTTAGCAATATTATTTATAGCATTCACAATATCCGATGTAGTTTTATCCTTATACATTTCTTTATATATTAGTTCTTTAACATACGCACTAAAACTTTCTCCCAAACTATCACAATAATTCAGAATATCACGGTCTTTTTTATTTCTTAGATTGAAAGAAACTGGCTTAATCTTTCTATCATCTGTTTTATTTTTCATCTTCAATAGCACTCATTTCTAACACTTTATCATAAATTTTTGAATTAACAAATTGACTATCATCAACTAATTCAACTCCATCATTATATATATTCTTCCAATACTTAAAAGTAGGTAATGCACCTCCACCCATTAATTTAATTTTGGATACATTAGAAATATCAAAATAACTTTCTATTTCAGAAGCTAATTCTGTAACATGCTTCTCTATAATTTTATGTGTATCTCTAATATCAACCTTCTTTTGATTAATAACTATTTCATCTTCACCTAAATGTTTTTCTATATATTCACTTGTTACATTTCCTCTGCCTGTATCTTTTATATGTTTTGCAATTTTAGCATAAAGATTATAAAAAGATTTATCTTTAGTATCAAATTTTACAGGCTCTTGGTTTTCCCATTGAATTATATTTACTGTACCTGCTCCTATATCTATTGTCAATATTGTTTGATTATCTTTAGTTAAAACAACCAAGGCTCCTTCAACAAAAACTACAGCTTTTTTTATGTTTATTATCTTTTCTTCATTATTAATTTTTATCTTTTGAACTCCCATAGTATTTAAATATTTCTCGAACTTATCTTTAATTTCACTCATATATTTTACAATGGGAAGCCCTACACAAACATTAACTTCTATAGCAGGGTCTTTACTACTTAAAGCAATGGCAGTTAATAAACATATCTTATAATCATCTGTAAAATATCTATTGCCGGTAGTAAAATGCTCGCCATCTCCTACAACATAATCAATACCATTATAATTTACTGGATATATTTCTTCTCTCTTTTTACCAAAGTTTGCAACTCTACCTAACCTAATTCTACTAGCAAATTTTTGATTTTTAAATTTCACATATCCGTTTCCTAAATCCACTCCCAAATTTACCATTTTTTATTACTCCTTCTTTTATTTTATTGTAATACATTATATATATAATTTATATCTATAATTAATATGTATTACTTTTTATATACTAATTATATAATTTTTTCTTAATTAAGTCAATATTTCGTAATACTTTTTATATAAAAAGTATTACGAAATATTGACTTAATATAAATGATATATATATTATATAAAATGTATATCATTTATATTTTTCCATAAATTCCAACAACGCTACTGCAACTAAATCTCTTTGTTTTTCAACTCTGCCAGAGCAAAAATTCACAAAATCATCTAATACACCCTTATAAGTTTTAAAAGATTTACTAAATAATTCTCCCTGTAATTCAGGCCTATGTATATCTATTTTTTTACTTTCTTCTTGATTAAAATTAATTTTATTTTTCTTATATAGATCTATTATTTTTAATAATTCAGGATATTCTTTTTCAATGACTTTTTTAATTTTTTGCTCTGTAATTACTGATAAATTATCGTCATTACTTACTACAGAATTAGCCTTTTTCTTATTAACTTCATCACTAATAAATGACGATAAATTATTATCATTTATTTTTTTAGGAATATCATACATATGCGTACTACGGTTATATTTTATAGATGTATTTTTTATAAGTTTAGAATAATTTTTTCTACTTATATTAAACTTGTCCATTATAAACTTATCAGTAGTTATTTTTTCTTTTCTATCTTTATTTTTGATAATATTCTCATTAATAGACTTAGCAATATTTATAAGTTCACTTATATCAAGTTTGTCCATATAGTCACCCTCTTAAAAAAGTAATTATGATAATTTACTATGAATTATACTATTCTATATTTTACACAAATTTCCTTTAATAATAAAAAAATAATTACTTAAAATAAAATAATTTTTATATTTTACATAAGTAATTATAATAAATTATGATAATTAACCCTTAAAATCAAAAGTAATTTTCCCGTCTTTCAATATTAATGCAGCATCAAAACTTTTCCCTTTTTTGCTTTTAAATCCCTTTAAGATTCCTGTACTTCTGCCATTTATTAATTTTTTAACCATAGATTCAGTTATATTTTTTCCAGCTATTTGTTTACCTATAAAGAATTTACAACCTTCCTTCCACCTGCTACAGCCATATCCTTTTTTACCAACTATAATTTTACCCTGGCCACACACAGGACATACCCCTAAATTTTCATGCCCTTTACTCTCTATCTTGTCAATTTTAATTTCGTTGCCTTTGGAAATTATATTGTCCAGTTCAATTTTAATTTTATCTATTATGCTTCCAATATTTAAATTACCTTTATATACATTTTTAAGTTCTTTTCCGAATTCAACGGTCTTTTCCTTATCTAAATCAATATTCAGTTTTTCAAGAGCCTCTATAAGCTTTATTCCCTTACTCTCACATTCAAGATGTCCCTTAACTTCTTTTATATACTCATATTTTTTTGCATTTTTTAAAATTCCGGCTCTGGTTGCAACTGTACCTATTTCACAACCTTCAAGTATCAATTTATATTCGTTATCATCATTATTATTTTCTAATTCTTCGACTTCACTTTTCTTGAAAGGATTTTTAAGAAAATTATTAAGCTCTGATTCCGTTACTCTGTTTGGTTTTTGAGTTTGTTTCTCATCTACTGAAAGTTTTGTGTCGAGCTTCTCACCCTCTGTAAATTCAGGAAGCTCATTTTCTTTTTTCACATTCTCATACTTGAAAAATCCTTCCTGTTTAATTATATTTCCTTTAAGCTCTATAACTTCATATTCTATAGTTATGAGTACCTTAGTTTCTTCAATTATTGCTTCCTGATTCAGAAAGTTACTCATAAACCTATTTTTTATTGCCATGTATACCTCGCGTTGTCCCTGCGGAAGCTCCTTTTCATCAGGGATTTTAATTGTAGGTGTAATTGCACTGTGACTCTCAACTTTGCTGCTGTTAAATATAGATTTTTTATCTTTAAAATCTATATCAACGTTAAATTTTTCTTTCACTGCTGCAATTACTTTTTTTATTTTTTCTTTTTCTGTATCTGCTAAATACTCTGTATTAGTACGCGGGTACGTGGTAAAACCATTTTCATATAATTTTTGCAAATGTTTTAAAGTATCATCAAGAGACATTTTATATTCTTTAAACATCTTATTTTGCAAGGTATCAAGAGAAAAAAGTTTAGGTGGCTGCTTTTTTACTTCTTTTTTCTCAACTTTACTAACTACAGCTTTTTTACCTTTTAATCTATTTAATAGATCCTGGGCTTTCTCTCTTTCGTCTGCCGCAAAATGTCTATCTTTTAACTTTGTTTTTATTTCAATATTTTCTTTTTTAATTAACGCTCCAATTTCAAAAAAAGTTTCAGGCTTAAAGTTTTCTATTGCTTTATCCCTATCATAAATAAACTTAACTATTGGTATAAGTACACGTCCAACAGGTAAAAAAGATTTACACTTTAAACTAATATACCTGGTTAAATTTATTCCATATGTCCAATCAAGATATGTCCTTGCAAGGCCTTCATTGTATAAATTTCTGTATTGGCCATCATCTTTTAAATCTTGCAACTCATACCTGATAGTTTGAGTTGTCTGCTCTGGAAGCCACAACCTTTTTACTGGTTTATTAAAATTTTCTTCTTTAAAAACTCGATTAATTATATTATTTACAATAACTTCACCCTCACGATCAGCGTCACCACAATTTATAATCTCGCTAACTTCTCTCCTTTCAATTAAACTTTTAATAATATTAAATTGCTTTTTTACTTCTTTATCATCCCTGATTTTAAATTTAAAATTAGTAGGAACAAAAGGCAATTCATCGAGATTCCATTTAATCCTTTCCCTGTCAAAATAATCATCTACATCATACAACCTCAATAAATGTCCAAAAGCAAAAGTAACAATAAAATCACTACTCTCAAAATATCCATCATGTTTACTCATAGATCCAATACTTTTTACTACATTAATAGCCAAACTAGGTTTTTCAGCTATTATAAGTTTCAAAAAAACACCCCTTTTAATCATTATTAATTATCATAATTTATTTTAACATAAAAAGTAAAAACAAGTAAATACATAATGGGGAGCTACACTCCCCAAACCCCTAGTACTACCGCCTTACATGACGGACACCTTGTCAACTCCGTACCTACGTTGACGCCTTCCGTCATTCCAGTTGGTCTACAGATAAAACCTTCTTACTTTTCCCTTCTAATTAAAAAACTTTTTTAATTAGAAGTTGCTTTTCGTTAGATCTTATGATAGAACAGGTAGAGTCAGAGCAGGAGCCAGATGCAGTTGTTCCCTTTATATCAGACAATAAGTCTGACATAAGGAAATAACTGCTATTCGATAGAACAGTATATCACCGTCACCGTCACCGTCTTGCACCCTATTTGTTATGTATAACACCTATAAGCTTTCTACAGTACGGTTCCATCCTACTGCTTCTTTATCTGCTTATAGTTCCCGGCACATTAGCACCCTGGAACTCCCACACCTGACCTTTAAGTTGTCACCACTCTCGCACCTGTACATCTAAAAATAGGGACTAGACATTTTGTACAGAGGTTCATTTTCTGCATTGGCTGAACTAACCTGACCTTGTTTAAAGTGTTTATAGGGCTGTCCACTATATACCATAGAGGTGATATACGACCTTTTTATTCATATACTCACAGCTAAATAAATTAAAATAAATTATGATAATTTATTTAACTCTAAATACAGTAAAATTTTTTTGAAAAATGGGTTTAAATTTTATCTAAATATGTTATAATAAAAATACTTAAAAAAAGGCTGACTTTAATACGCTTCCTTTTTAAGTATTTTTTTGGAAATTGAATACTTAAAGGAAATTAAATGTTCAGTATTCTTTTTTTAGTTCAACATTTTTAGCGTATCATTTAAAAGAACTATCAAAAACAAAAGTAAAAATAAAAGAAATTAAAAAAGGTAACTGCGATAACAATTATCTGCAATTACCTATCATTTCTATTGAAATTAGTACATTCGTGTGCTAAAATATTACTATGAATAATAGTAATAAATTAGGTTACAGAAGTACTCCTGATGGTTAGAGCGAATAACCATTATCGAGTGTTTAAGAAATACTTCCAATATTTCTTAAACCTGTGGCCTATTTATTTACTTTTACATTTCTTTTCGATAAATCTATTTTATAACAAATTACTCATAATATCAACAACTTTTCAACTATTGTCTTATATAATAACTCTTTGGATCAATTTGTATAATCTTTTTATTTTCTATTCGAAATATTAAATCTATATTTAAATTGACACTTATATGATGTTCTATCAAAACTATAGATATTCTAGGAAACGCATTTCGTATATTTTTAATTATTTCTATAACTTGTCGTTTATCGATGTTTGAAAAAATTTCATCCAATAAAATAATTTCAGGTTTCCTAGTTAATGCTCTAGCTATTCGAAATCTTTGCATTTCTCCAGTACTAAATTGTTCTTGAACTATTTCTATTTTAGTATTTATACCATTTGGAAGTGCAGCAATTCTATTATCTAATCCAACATATTTTATAATTTCACTCATTTCCTCTTCATTTACTAAAGAATTATACAATAATTCTTCTTCTAAAGAATTTAAAACCATATTTTGTTCGTTATTTATATATATAATTTTTTTTGATATTGCTTCAAATGAGCAATTCCTTATATTCTTTATTCCATAAATTATCTCGCCTTCATATGAATTATACAATTGTATAATAGATTTAAAAAAAAGGCTCTTACCGACACCATTATTTCCAGTAAGTAAAATAGTTTGTCCAGGATATACCATAAACTCTACATTTTCAAGTAATAATTTTTTATCGGTAAATAGTGAATAGTTATTTATCTTTAAAATGTAGTCTGAATTATAACACACTTTAGCTATAGCATTATTATACTCAACATCATTATTATTCAATAGTGATTGTACACGATTATTGTATACCTGTGATGTTTTTAATATAGTTATCAGTCCTATAATAGAAGTTACTGGAGAAAATAATAGACCACAATATGAATAAAAAGCTATTAAATCTCCAATAGTTATTTCACCAGATTTAATACTTAAAACTCCTAGAAATAAAGGCAAAAATGTAGCTAATGTAATAATACTACTTGATACTATTCCTATACAATACTGATATATCATAATGTTCTTATTTAAATTACCATTATCTTTAACATTATTATGAAATGTCAATATTCTTGTTTTAAAATAATTATATATTTTTATTACTAATAAATTATTTATTGTAATATTTAATGTTTTTAACAAATTATCTTTTGATATTTGATATTCTTTATTTAAAATTTTAAGTTTATTACTTACAAAAGTGATCCATATTAAATAAATTGGAATAAAAGATAAACAAATTATTGTTAATTTTACATTTATGAAAAATAAAACTGCAATGTAGCCAATTAATAATGTTACATTTCCAAAAAAGATAGAAGTTATATTCATAAAGTTTGATGTCAATAATTCAACATCATTTAATACAACTGTTTGTAATTTTCCAAAATTAACTTTACTATTAATTTTATGTATCACAATATTTGAGTATATGGATTCCCGTAATTGATTGGCAAAATTTTGAAAAAAATTAGCATTAAGTTTTACACTAATTAATCCAAGCAAAAAATGTAAAATAATTATTGCGCTAAAAATTAATATTAATTTGGGAAGGTAATAATAATTATGTTTTAATATTACATTATCTGTTAAAATTTTAGAGATATATGGTAATGGTATATCTATTAAAGATGTACTAATAGTTAAAATAATTATACTCAAAAAATATATTAAATGTTTTTTTACATAATTCTTAAATAAATCCATATTATAACTACCTTCTTATTTTTTCTTCTTATATTTTAATATTAGAATATAAGATACAAATAAATACATTTATACAATATATATTACTATTTTATAATAATATTAAAAAAAGAAAAAGTCTATATAATATATAAATGTATGTAAATTAACTATTTTTTAATTTAATGTAATATAATTCATAATTAGTATTTATATGTTGACTTTATATCTCTATATATTAAAATATAATATATAGAGATAATTTTTCATTTTTATAAAATACTACTCTAATAGCAATATTATAGAAAGGTAGTGATAATTTGAGATATAATGAATGTACTGAAACAAGCTATATTACTAAATATAAAGAATTTAAACATTTTTTTGAATCGTTAAAAGGACATAATTCTTATAAAAGGTTAGGTAAAACATTTAAGACAGAACAAAATTATTATTTTTACGATATGGGTACCGGAAAAGTATTGCAATGTGAAAAAAATGTATACTCTATATTAAAAATTCTAACAGAATCAAATAATTTTGACTCCATTCAATATTTAAAAATTAATAATAAAGAACTCTATAAAGCATTATCCTCTATTAAACAAGCTGTAGAAAATGAAAATATATTGCAAGCTTATCCATTACATTCATTTTCAGGAGCACATGTAGGAAATAAATTAGAAAATTATATAAAATATGACTTAAGTCAATTATGTTTAGAAGTAACAGAGAAATGCAATTTAAGGTGTACTTATTGTATTTATCAAGACATGAATAATAAATTTCGTAAATTTGGTAATAAGGATATGAATTTTGATGTTGCAAAAAAAGCAATAGATTATGCACTAGCACATGCAAATGATAAGCGTGCATATTTTACTTTTTATGGAGGAGAACCTCTGTTAAATTTTAATCTTATTAAACAATGTGTAGAGTATATACAAAAATTTAGGCCTAAAGAAATTACATATTATTCATTAACTAGTAACTTAACATTAATGACTAAAGAAAGAGCTGAATTTTTTTCATCAATTCCACATTTTTCAATAGTTTGCAGTATCGATGGTGATAAACAAATTCATAATGAACACCGTAAAACAATTCTTGGTGAAGGTTCATTTGACCAAACCATGCATGGTTTGAAAAATCTTAAACTTGCCTATAAGGAAAAGGCCCGAGATTCATTATTAATTAATTCGGTAATTTGTCCACCTTTTAATAATCAAAAATTTGATCGTATGCAAAATTTTTTTCATACATATCTACCTAATATTAGAGTAATGTACAATTACGTTGAATATGGACAAGTTAAAAATAAAAAAGAAATTGAAAATATATCTAATGAACTCAAATCAAAAAATATAAAAGAATTATCTCCATTAATAACCTGGGCTGAAAACAAATATAAAACAATAGAAAATAATAATAAAAATTTTAAAGACTTATTCACCTATTATAGTTTAACAAATAAGCTAGTAAAGATTCATAAAAGACCATTATTTAGCAAACCAATTCCAAGATATAAATTCAATGGGTGCTGCATTCCCGGGAGTAGAAGATTATTTGTATCTACAATTGGTAATTACAAAATATGCGAAAGAATTGGACATTCCCCTATAATTGGAAACGTAGATAGTGGAGTAGATATAAATATAATAAAAAAATACTATATTCAAGACTATATGAAAAAATCAATTCCTGACTGTGGTAACTGCTGGGCTGTATATCTTTGTGGAATATGTTATGCACAATGTTTTGAAAAAAACGGAATAGATATTGACATAAAGAAACTAGAATGCAGATACGAAAGATTAAATTTAGAAAGAACTCTATGTGATTATCACCAATTATTAGAAAATGACCCGAATAGTCTTAAATACTTAAATGATATCACTATTGACTAAGTAAATATAATGATTGCAATATCACAATCATTATATTATAGATATTACCAAAGAAAGAAGGTGAGATACATGAAGGTTATAAATCCAATTGGGAGAAAAGTAGAAACAGATGCAGAAGCAAATTATGAAATACAAGCTTGTATGTGTGCTACTGGCTTAGGATTTTCTTCCACACGTGGAACAGTTGATGCTTGCGGGCATTGTGGTTGTTCATGTTTACCATTTAATCATGATGCCAATTCTGGAGTTGCAGTAGGAACAGCAAGAGCATCTTAATTCTACATTATAATTCTAAAATTATTTAACAGTAAATGTTTTTAAATATATTTTAAAACATTTACTGTCTTTCTATTAAAAGTATTTACTATCTAAGAAAGGAATATACATATGATAATATTTTTCTTATTATACAATTTTCTTTGTACATTTGTACCATGTATTATATTTCATATAATTGCAATACATACTAAAAAAATATATGCTAATTTTAACATTATAGAAAAAAATATTTATATTTATATATTTTTATTATATGTTTCACTAATTTATATTGTTACTGGGATAGGTACTGTATACGATATAGGTAGATATGAAACTATTATTAGGATCAATGAAATAAATATCATTCCACTAATTAATGCAAGTATTTTTTCATCGGCTTTAAATATTATTATGTTTATACCATTTGGATTTCTGGTATCATTTATATGGCCCTATTACAACTCATTGAAAAAAATACTACTTACTAGTTTCATTTTTTCTATTATAATTGAATTAAGCCAACTTTTTAACCATAGATGTACTGATATAAACGATTTAATTATGAATATTATAGGTGCATTTATAGGGTGGTTACTATATTATATAATTAATAAACATACATTTAAAAGCAAAAATAATATTATACAAAAAAATAACTCTGTAATTAATCATGAATTAATCTTTTATTTATTATGTTCATTTTTAGGAAATTTTTTCTTTTTTAATTCATATATTTTTTGATTGATTATTTATCGAGATACAGCCAACAAAAACCATAAATTCCACATTGAAAATTTTAGTTTGAATAACAAGATTTTATCAAACAATTCTTTAATCGTTTAAATTATAGAAGATTTTTAATAAATTTCAGTTCCATAAATGTTACCAAACTAAAGTATCAAAAGAAAGAAGGTTTAAACATTAATAACAACTTCAAATTATTAAATGGTATATCATGTTATATTAACGATAAAAAATCATTATATAATAATATTAATTATTTTGCATTAGTTATAAAACACGGTTCTTTATCAGATGGTATTAAACCTGGATTAGCTCATTTCATTGAACATATGAGTTTAATATTTGATCGTTTAAATAAATATATTGATAAGTATAATTATAAAGTAAAGGGTATAACTAGCCTTGATAAAACAGTATTTATATTAACTTGTGAAAATACAACAAGTAACATTGAATTTGCTTTAAATGTATTCAAAAACATATTATATGGAAAGTATTTGTTACCTAATTATATTAAAATAATCAGAAAAGATATTATTAAAGAATATAATAATGTATTGAATTCAAATTTTATAATGTATGAAGACGTTCTAAGATTATCGAATCTCTCTAAATACATGCCAATAGGTACAATTAACTCTATAAATGATATTAATTATGACGATATAATAAGGTATTTTAACAAGTATTACATTACCAATGATTCGGCTATCATAGCTATAAGTAATTCTAACACTAAACTATTAAATAATAAAATAAGAGATACTTTTTCTAGTCTTAATAAATTAAATATAGATTATACAAATAAAAATTTTGATAAAAACACAAAAAAATTTAGTAAAAAATTTTACTATCGAGAAATTGTTTCAAATACATACGAATATCTTATTCATATATTTATTCCAAACAATCAAAATAATAAAGATAAAAATAGTATTATTAGATTTGAGTTACTTGAAACTATTACAATAACTTTATTTGAAGAAATTTTGAAAACTTTCAAATTCAAATCAATTTATGACATATATACAGAAATAAATCAATTTTCATTTAATGGAAGATTTATTCACCTTGTTTTAAAAAGTAGTCGTTATATTGAAAATTTAAAACATACAATTAAAAATATTAAAAAACAAATATTTTTAATACTTGAAAAAGATGACACTATGATAATATTTATTAATATTGTGAATAATTACAAAAAACTTTTTGAGAGCGATACAATTAAAGATGAGCAATACTTAAATCAGGTTATTGATGTATTTCTTTATGATAAAATAATATATAATAACAATGATTTATTAATTCGTCTAAATTCAATAAGGTTCAATGACATTAAAAAAAATCTATTACAATTATTCATAAATTCTAATAAATTAATATTCCAAATTAGTAGTCATAAAAATTAAATTTTTTTAAATTTCAATAAAAAATAATCTACAGTAGATAACATCTACTGTAGATTATTTTTTATTTTTACTAATATTTTCCCAATTATTTGTATTAGTTCCTTGTAAATCTTCTATATTTTTTCTTTTACTCGCTACTTTAAATACGGTGTTTCTTTCCCTTTTTTCTATGGCCAATACATAAACTATACGGAGAACATCAACTCTCTTGCCTACAATCCTAAATATTATTCGTATTCCTTCATTTCTTAATTTCTTTTCTTTACAGCCATATAAGTTACCTTTAAGTGGTTTACCCACTTCATCAGCTCTATATTCTAGTTCATCTATTGCTTTATTAACTATGCCGATTATCGAATTATCCAGCTTTTTATATTCTTTTATTACTCCTTCAGCAAGAATTATTTCAAATTTTTTATCACTCATCACGCCTTATATCCTTCCATTTAGCAGATAATTCAGGGTGTTTTTCAACTTGATTAATTCTATCAAGTAATATTTTTTCTTCCTCTTTGCCCTCTAATTCTGTAAGTCTCTCATACATTCTCTCAAACTGCTCATATGATACAATCACTGTATCAATATTACCATTGTCAGATATATATATTGGGTTCTCTTTTGCTTTTTTTCTATATTGACCTAGTCTTTTAGAAACTATAGAAGACTTTACTATCTGATCTTTGGTAATTTTAAGTTTGTTATCCATAGTGATACTCATTTTAACACCTCCATTATATATTACTCTAAATTTATTATAATATATTACGTAATATTTGTCTATATATTATTTAATACAAAAACTTTACAATTTAATTAGAAGTAATGGGAGTATCCATGTAACCAAGGCAAAGTAAAAATTATATTACAATAAAATTTTTTATTGTATCTTTTTGTTTAATTTATGATATAATAATAGTGTAATAGAATAATTACTAGCTTTGTATATGTATAAAGTTGTGTTCTTCGGAAACAATTTTATTTTTGGCCGTTGAAGCTTTCGAGATTGATGGAATTGTTAGCTGAGGTCTTCTACTGAGTTAGGCGTGATCCAGTGACATCTTACTTATGATATTATGTTATCATAAGGAAAAAACAAAATGCCAGAATAACTCCTTGATTATATTAAGGAGTTATTCTACTTTTGAGGAGAATAAATGGTTATAAATTTTAACAATATAATATTAGATTATGAAAACTTGGTTAAAACAAAGTTAATAATACCTTTATCCAATAAAGATGTTATTAACTTTGAATTTAGAACAAACAATCTTCCCCATTTAATAGGGCTTAATAAATTAGTCGATATTCCAATATTACTAAAATATAAAAATGGACAAGTATCAGCTCAAGAAATATACAAAGGTATTAAATATAATACCATTAATACAAGTGATTTTGAATCTAGTAAGTATTTTCAGGAAATTCTAAAAACTAAATTAAATTATTTTAGTTCTAGTAAAATTCTACAGATTTTAAATAGTAATAAAATTATTAAATTTAATCCTTCTAAGGTTAATAATTTTATTACTAAATTAGATAAAGTAGATTATTTATTTCTGACTATGCCTAATATCACTCAAAATGAATATGCTCATTTTGGTATAGGTTTTACTACTAAAAATTCTAATAATTATCCAAATACTTTTTTTGTAAGGAATAATGACGATTATATAAAGAATCAAGAGTTTGTATACCCCACTTCTTTTTATATGATAAATAAACATAAACATATTACTTTTAAAATTTATTGGGATAATGTTAGAAAACAAATAAAAGCTTCAAAGAATTCACATTATAAAGCATTAAATAAATTATCATCTAAATATAATTACAATGTAGATAATTTATCAAAATTTGATATTCAAAAATTATTAAAATTAGATGATAATATACAAGAATTAAATAGCATAGAAAGGCATTTTAATTTACTAAGATTAGATGAAGTTAAAGCAGTATATACTCCTTATATAGAAAACGCATATATTTGGAATAATGAGCAAAAAAAATACTTAATAGAAAATATTGACAATTCAATGAAAGATTATCTACCAAGTGAAATAAGATCATTATTAAATAAATTTCATCCTAAATAATAAATTATTATGGAGGGATTATTAATGAAAAAGTGTTGTATACCTGGATGTAAAGAGACTGAAAATTTATATCATATTTGTAAAAGAGGTACTAAAACCTATTATGACGAAGATGATCTAACAAACAAATATATTTGTGAAAAACATTTAAGGAAAAGTGAACTTTTTAATACTGCTGAAGATGGTGGTTATGCTAGATGTCGTTTATGTCCAGATGTTGCTTATAATATAAAAGATCTCACAAATATAGGTGGTACATGGTTTTGTGAAGAGCATGAGTGTGAAGCCCCAACAGATAAAAAATTAGGTGATTATCGTGCATTAGGTGATGATTACTAAAGTTCCACAAGGCGGTATACATCATCTATATCGTCCTGGCTAATTCCTAGATAAAGCTTAGTTATAGCTTGATTACTATGATTATAGAGTTCCATCAGCACCGGAATAGGCACACCTTTTTTCCAACTGTGGTATCCAAAAGTTTTACGTAGGGAATGGCAGCCAACATGTTCTTTAATTCCAACTGCTTCGCAGGATGATTTTATAATTTTAATGGCCATATATCTTGTTATTGGCTTATTTTGCCCTTCTCGGCTCTTAAAAATATAATCTGATATATTTATATGTGCAAACTTTCTTTTTAGCTTTAAAATAGCTCCTGTGGCATTTTGATTAAGAAGGAATTTCTTATTTTTACCTGTTTTTTTCTCTTTAATATAGACATGAGTTTTAAACTCATTTTCTTCAAAGTCAAATACATTTCCCCAAGTTAAATTTAAAATATCTGAAATTCGGAGTGCTGAATTTAATCCTAAAACTATCAAAGCATAATTTCTCATGTTACCAGCACCTAAAAGATATTTCTTTAAATCATTTATCTTTTTAACTGATCGAATCGGTTCTACTCTTTCCATTTTTACCTCCGAATTAATTACACTTATTATCTATGTTTATTATAATATGTGTAACTAAAAAATACAATTAGAGATTTTAAAATATAAAAAACAGACATAAAGTCTTATATATCAATACTTTACGTCTGTTTAATTAGTTCCACACAATACTAATTGTGTAGAATTCACAAATAGACATTGTTATTATATAACAATTCTACTAATACCATTCTTCGCCTTTTTCGATTACATGTAACCATTCTTTTTTGTCGTTTATTTTATATTCAAACCTTAAATAGGTACTTATTTCATTTTCCAAAATATCAAGGTGTTTATACTCTTTATCTCTCCACGTATGCATTACCATCTTTAAACCATTCCTACAAATAATATTAACCGTTCCACCCAAAGGTATGAACTCATCATCTTCAATATTTTCCTTACCTAGATGTAATATTTCCTCTACAAAATTAATATTTGCAGGAACTATATTAGATCTCGTTTCTAAAAAATTAGCATTAAAAAATTTAACTATAAACTTTTTATAAAAAGTTCTATTTAAATCATCAAGTCTATTATATCCGTCAGTATTTTTATAATCCACACCATGAACTTTTAGTAAATCATCAGTGCCTCTTAACTTAAAATCTTTTAAGCCATTAGATTTATATATATTTTCAATCTGATCCAAATGCACAGAATTCCCCTCCATTTCATAATTATTTATAAAATCACCTTTAAATAAATTATCATGATTTATTATAATTTATTAACACATTTTAATGGCTCAAATAGCCATTCTATGCTACATTATTCCCTTATTTTAAATCTTTTCCCATGTATCAATAAACCATCTTGCTTTTTCCTCTCCAAACATAGATTTTAACTTTAAAAATACCTCAATATCTCTAAAATTATTATTCATCTGTTCCAACGCAACATTATACATAATATCAAACAGTTCTATATCAAATAATTCATTATCATTAAATGTACTATCCTTTTTCAAATAAAAACTCCTTTACAAAATTATTTTTGATCTGAATTAGCTTGTCTAATCGTATTTCTTTTCATCTCTCTATACCAATCAGCCCTATCCTTATACCCTAACTTTTTAATTGCTTCATCAAGTCTTTTCAGCTCATCTTCAGTATCTCTAACTTGAAACCTTGGATTTTTTAACATATAATCCCTCCAAAATATTTCTTATATAATTACACTGTACCCCATATGTACTTTTTTATCAATATTTTTTATATTTTAAGCATAGATTTTATTCTATGCTTAAAATATATCTTCAATAAAAATATACTATTTATATATTGGCCAACTGCTTTAAAACCAGTCTGGCATCATCAAATCCAATGTTATAAAATTCAGATGCTACTTTATAAACATAATCAATTACGCTGTTTTCTATATCTAAAGCCAGGTTTTCATCTTCTTTTCGAACTATTTTTATCAAGTCACTAATTTTTAAATTAGTATTATACAATCCATTTTTATCATCAATATTTTTTTCTAACAAATTTCTTTTTAATTTTTCAATATCTATAATATTTTCTACCATTTTATTTTCCCCCTAATCAAATCTATTAAATGAATACCATGATGGAATGTCTCTCAATTTTTCTGCTGCTGATCTGAAATACTTTAAAGCTATATTATACTGACCTACTATTTCAGCTATATTTTTAGAATTCAAAATATCTTTTTTATGTTTTTCCTCAAGTTTTTTTAAATTTCCTTTTAAATAATCAACCTTAAATCTAGTATTTTTACTTTTTTCTTCTTTAGGTGCTAAAGGTATTTCAAAGTGTCTACAAGGCTTTTGACTTGATATATACAGCTCATACCACCCATAATTTTTATAATAGCTTACACCATAATTTTTAAATAACTCCTGGACTATTTTTTCTATTCTCTTATTAATAACCTTATTTTCATAAGATTTTAAGCCATTTATTAAGGTTTTATATATACTCATTTTTTCTATATCTAATTTAAAAGTTTTTTCTATGTGTAAAATCAACCTGTTATATTCATTTATATTAATTTCATACTCACGCACTTTAAAACCTCCTATTCATTGTATAGGGCTTAAATTAAGCCCTATACAATTTAATTTTTATGCTATAACCTTCACTGTATTATTAATTGTTTTAGTACCATATTTTTCTCTTATCTCCTGGATACTCATTGTCCCCCTTCTCCTTTTTTTATCCTCTTTAGTATGCCAGTACCACATTTCTTTTTTCCTTGCCCACCAAAAGCCAGCCTTTTTCAATTCTTCTTTATACTGTTTTGTGCTTCCGGAAACCCATATCCATGAGCCACAAATTTCAATTTTTACATTCAAATTTATGATTTTATTTATAATCTCTTTGAATCCATCATCAATGGTGCTTTCTTGTTTCTCTTCCCTTAACTTTTTAAATAAGTTATCATATTGATTATTTATTTCTGCCATTTCCTCATTAGTTCCGCCCATGTCAGGGTGATACTTCAAAGCCAACTTTCTATACTGTTCTTTTAATTCCTGAATTGTTTTTATGTTTTCAAAATAATTTTTCATTTTTAAATACCTCCTAATTTCCCTTTTTTGAAATTCTAAATTTAATAATTTTAAGTACTAACCAGATTATGAAAATTGTAAAAACTAAATATTTAAGTCTGTCATTTGTATCTACTGTTAAAATCCAAATCGTGAAAACTAATAAAAATGTATCTTTTATTTTCATAACTGCTATGGTAAAATGTATGTAGAAGGTACAAAGTACTGGAATACCTTGTACCCGCTACAATTACAAACTTTAATTAGAAATTATTTACGGTGGCGGTTCCGAGGTTTTCCCTTGGAACCTTTTAATTTCTTAATTTCTAATAAAGTTTTCCAGGAGCTTAAAATTCCAGCCGTAATTGTAATTAAGTCTTTTATCACTCCTAGGATTACCAACTTTTTTCACCTCCTTTCTTACTACAATTATATTGTACTCCATTTGTACTCCATTGTCAATAGTTTTAATGAAATTTATGAAAAAAAGATAAAAAATAGGAATGAATTAGTATAAAAAATATCTATATACTTATATGAGAAATAGAAGCCATTACAGCCATTTTATACTTGAAAAATACAATTATACCAATTTTATTTTTCAAGGTCATTAAAGGCCAAATTCAACGCTTGTCTTTTGTAAAAATCATGTAATTATATGTATTCATATATATTTATACCTTTTTCCCCTTAACTACTCTAAATCAAAAAACAAAGAGAGATTGTCAAGGGCAAATGAAAAAATTTTAAGGTTCTTTTTAAAAATTTTTTCATTTGGCAAAGCAAACCCTTGACAATCTCCTTTTTTTGATAAACTTTGTAAATAAGGGGAACGGTTAAAAACTTCAAAATAAAAAAATAAATTATTATAATTTACGATAATTTATTTTTAAACTAATTTTTTTAAATATACTATCGAAACAAAAAGCAGGATTTTTATTAACCCCTACTTTTTCCTGCTCTTAAAACAAATCTTTCTGCTAGCAAATGCATAAATCCTCGACTTGTACCTGTTCCGTACCACATTCTTTTTAGTAAATCAGGGCCTTTTATAATTAGATAACAAAAGCCAATCAGGAGCATGAAATTATACCATGTTGCAGTATGAACAAAAATTTCAGTTACACCTACTATTAGAGCTGTTTGAGTTAGAATAGATACTATCATTATTATAAGCCCTTTCCACCATTCGGTCATTATGTCCATGCTATCTGAAACTATAGATATAGCAGCCCATACTGATCCTATCTGATATATTATTAATTCTGCATGATATACACACATTTTAATAAAGAAAACTATTACCGCGACAGTTACGAATCCAAGTACAGTCAAAAGTACTATACCATTACCTAATATTCCCCCTATAGTACCACTACTTAAAAAGTTCATTGCTGATGAAGAAGCATTTTTCGCAATTTGATTAAACATCCAATCTCCAAGAGGATATGCTATTTTTCCAACTAAAATTTTTAACAATACTGGTGCTATAACTATCATTGCAGATGCTTTTACTGTACGCATAAGTATTTCTGAAAGTGGTGTATCATTCGTACCGGTTGAAGTCTGCAACATATACTCTATTATTTTATAAAGTACAATTATAGTCATTACTGTTGCTCCCATACCTATAAATATATTATAAAGTATATTAAAAAAATCTGGCATAGCACCTGGTTCAAACAGAACTTTTGAAATAGCTTTAAAAGTACTATTTAAAAAGCTTTTTATACAGTCTCCAATATATTTATTTATAATTTCACCTATGTCAAACATCTACTTTAATTACCTCCTTTTTTAATTTGCTTTATCTATCTTCCATTTTCCATCTTCTTGTTTCATAATTATGTCTACAGTAGACTCTGCAAATAAATCATTACCTTTTAGTTTATATTCAACAGTTTCATTGTCTTTATTTACTACTGGACTATCAATTAAATAATTGTTTCTAAAAATTATATTTGAAATTGGTGACTCCGAGAAAATATAGAATGTCTTCCCGTTCTGTAAATCTCTACTTTCAATCTGATTTTTAGTATCATTTAGAAAATTCTTTGTAAAGTAATTTTTAAAATTTTTATCTACATATTGTTTTAACTTTTGCTTATCTATATTTCCATCACTTGTAGCTTTCATGATAACTGTCTTATTTTTATATAACTTTAAAAAACTTTCTAGCTGCTGTCTACTGTCCGTTTTGGCTTTATCCGCATTGAAACCACATCCAACAAGTGTAATACCTAAAAAGGTAATTAACATAATTACTAATAATTTATTTTTTATTTTCATTTGACTTCCTCCAATCTAATTCCTATTTGCAAAAAAATTTTTTGCTGCTGCCTTATCTTT
>NZ_JBZAYZ010000020.1:0-44480 GCF_058242705.1 Clostridium pabulibutyricum | reverse complement strand
TTCTTTGTCATGAGGTTTATTATATTATAAATTTGCTTTTTGGGACATAATCAACTTTGGTATACTAAGACATTATCATCTTTCGTTCATAAAAATGTTTAAAAAAATAAAATTCACTATTGACAATATATGTCCTCCAATATATAATATTAATTGTTGCGGTAATGATGTGGGTTGCGTGATTGAGGGCGCATAGCTCAGCTGGGAGAGCATCTGCCTTACAAGCAGAGGGTCACAGGTTCGAGCCCTGTTGTGCCCACCATGATGTAACGGCTAATTGGCTCAGTAGCTCAGTTGGTTAGAGTGCCGGCCTGTCACGCCGGAGGTCGAGGGTCCGAACCACTTCTGGGTCGCCAAAAAAAATGGCCAGATAGCTCAGTCGGTAGAGCAGAGGACTGAAAATCCTCGTGTCCCTGGTTCGATTCCTGGTCTGGCCACCATTGTTAATGCGGGAGTGGCTCAGTGGTAGAGCGTCACCTTGCCAAGGTGAATGTCGCGAGTTCGAATCTCGTCTTCCGCTCCAAGTAAAATTAGATATGTGGCGCTATAGCCAAGTGGTAAGGCAGAGGTCTGCAAAACCTTTATCCCCAGTTCAAATCTGGGTGGCGCCTCCAAAAATTATTTCAGAGTGTTTACAAGTGGTTTAACTGTTGATTTATCAATGGGTTGAATTGGTTGCAGACACTTTTTTCGTTTATTTCTTTCTTTACAATATTAAACCTGTCTACGAACCTTTGTATCGAGTTTTGCGTATAAACCTTTGTGTGGCTCTTTATGATGATTACAGTTATTATAAGGAGTGAAAGTTATGGCAAGAAAGAACGAAGTCAAGGCTACACGTAAGCTAATAACAATGGATGGAGTACCAACAGTAGAAACAATAGGAACACCAATAATTACAGAGAAGAAACATAAGGACACTTTTAATATTGGCGAGTTCTTAAAATTACATGAGCAGTTTATGACTGTAAAAAATCTTGAAGGATTAGCAGAAAAGACAATTCAAGACCATTTAACATTTATGAGGTACTTAAAAAACTGGGTGCAGAGTGAGGTACAGGAGTATGAGAACCGTATCGTTGAAAAGGGTATATTTTTAGAATATATTGCCTATTTATTCTAGAAAGAATATAAGCCATGTACAATTAATTTAAGATTAAGGACAGTTAAATGTTATTTACGTTGGTTATATACAGAGAAGATTATTACAGAGGATATTTCCAGTAAGATTAAGCTTGTTAAAGTGCCTAAAGATACAAAAGAACCTCTAACAGTAGCAGAAGTTAAGAGAATGTTTAAGGTTCTGGATTTAGCGGAGTATTCCCAATTTAGGGACTATGTTATTATGTTAGTTATATTGGACTGTGGTGTAAGAATAAATGAACTGCTTAACGTTAGCATAGAGGATTATAACAGCAAGGATAAGACGGTCAGAAACAGCTAAGACAAGAGAAACACGTATACTACCTATAAGCTTAAAGACTGCAAAACAACTGAAAAGGCTGATTGATATTGCCGAGAATAATAACGAGGAATACATTTTTAACTCAACTTATGGTGGCAGGATAATTACTCATAATGCTAACATTAACTGGTTATATGTCTTCCAGTCAGTTTTATATATGTTCCTCTAATTGTAAATTGTATAAATTATTATGGTATAACTGGAATAATTGAACTTGGGGTAGCTGTAATACATTTACATCATGTGGGGCATTTTAAGTTCAGAGGATAACATTGTATTACTGTTAATAGAGTGTTTTATTGGTATGGCTTACAGGGTTTGCTTCATGGGTTAGAAGCAGTGGCTTTGCAATTATAATCAGCATATTTTCTGCGTTATGACTGCGTAACCAAGTACCCATCCCCCAGATAAAAAAATACAGGAGCAGTACCGTTATTTCAGCACCGTACCACTCACCACTAAAAATAATTTTAAAATTTCTCAAGCTTTTTTCAAAATCATGCCCCAAACTACTCTAAAAATTCGTATATATATTGTAAAGGCAAAGCAGGAAACCCTCTCAATAAAAATAAAACAGTTATATTAATACTTAAATAATACTGATAACAGATAAAGCAGTATATATAGCCCCACAGGGTTAATTATATGAGTGGCGAGGTTTGCGAGTGTTTTAGTTAATATCTGTACGCAATAAATCAGCAACAATCCTACAACAAACTGGCTGTTTTAAGCAACAAATATTATTATCCTGCAACAAACATGAAACTCAATAACTGGCTACACAACTTCTGTAACTTCTTCATGTATCTACTTAACTTTTTTCTATCATCTTTATTTGTCCAGACCAGAACAGCAGGAATATTTTTCTTGCAAATTTGTCCAGTTGCTAATCCTATTAATACCTGTTTATCTATCTCAGAGCAGTTCAAGTTACTATCGCAAGGTAAGTTCTGTAAATCCAGTAACAATTCCATGTCTTGATAAATATTTTTATTATCTGGTATCTGCTCCAATATTTCCGTAGGTATGCAGTTCATATCCCATTGCCTTTTATTGGCATTATAATATTTCCGTTTGTCCTTGGATATACATTCTAATTGCTTGTACAGATTATTCATAAATGGGGTCATAAATTCCTACTCTAAATAATTCTTCTACTTTAATTTCAAGTTCGGTGTCCCAGTAGGCTCTACGTTTTCCTCTAACAGTTTCCTCGAAGTGTTCAAAAGAGTTGGACATTGTTTCCTGCAAGTGCCTGTTTACTACGCTGTTGCTTCTATTATTTGATTTTGTACATAAATTCCACATATCGTATCACCCTGTAACTGCTTTCGGTGTAACCTCTTTTTAGCAGTTCTTTTCCTTAACGTGACTTGTTTATTTTTTCCGCGTTTCCACTTTATTTATTGTTTTTGTTCTCATATATCATGTAGAGAAAAAGTTTGTTTTGTGACATAAATTTAATTTCAATATGATGTTTTGAATTATCCATAAAGCATGTATGGGCAGAATGTATCCTGTGATTTGAAATATTGTAAATTTTTGTTGAAGGATTTCTATTATTATGAATTTTAATTATTCAACACAGTCTGATTATAAGCATACTTGACAATATGATAGGTACACTTGTATTTTTGCATAGTATACTTGACATATATAGTGCCATATGTTACCATATTATTAAAGGAGATGGTAATTTGTATGAAAATATACAACTAAAAAACCGTTTAAAAGTTGCTCGTGCTGAGAAAAGTCTATCACAGGAACAACTTGCTATACTTGCAGGAGTAACTCGACAAACAATTAGTTCCATTGAAACAGGTCAATATTCTCCAACTGCAAAGTTGGCGTTAATACTTTCAAAAACACTTGGCAAAAAGTTTGAGGAATTATTTTATTTTGAGGAGGTAAAAAATAATGACTAATAAAATGATTACAAAGGATGAAAGAACAAATTTTATTGAAAATATTAGCTATAAGTTTGGATATAATTTCATTGCATTTACAGTATTGCTTGATGTTGTGTATAGAGGATTGAGATTTAATGAGGCACCATGGGATTTACTTGCAATAGTAATCATAAGTGGTTTAGTTATGACTGTATATCAGTACAGGAAAAAAATTTTAGGAAAGGCTTGGCTAAAAACTGTTGCTATAACATTTATGGTTACATTTATTATTGCCTTTATTTTTGCATTTGTTGTAAAAAAATTTTAAAACTTAAAATTATATTAAACAGGCTAAATAGATTAGTTGCTTCATGGTATTGTATGTATAAAATAACACTTATAAGAAAGGGTATTGCAACATTTTTGATATAGAGTTTTGATTAAGTCAGTATTTACAACAGTTATCATGGAATTAATATTAATTTTTGGTTGCAGTTTGTTTCATATACTTGATTATGGATATGCTTTATAAAATAATAGAAAGATATAAGATTGGGGATATTATATATTAATAAAGACCACAACGCGGTTAAATACGCATGAATACAGAGGTTGCCAGGCCAATAGCAGTGAACATAACTGCAAAACCTTTATCCCCAGTTCAAATCTGGGTGGCGCCTCCAAAGATAAACCCTTGAAATTCAACAGCTTCAAGGGTTTTATAATATAATTTTATTTTAATGATTTCTTAAGATGGTGTCCTAAGAGATCATTTTTGTTTTCTGGTGTCCTTTGCTTTATTAATTTGGAAAATTTTTCTACTACATCTTTTTGAGCTTGAGGTTTGATACGTATATAAATATCATCTGTGATTGACGTTCGAGCATGTCCTAGTCTTTTAGATATTACATTGCTAGGAACACCAGCTTCAAACATTATGCTAGCGTGAGTATGTCGTAAGTCATGAAAGGTTATTTTTTTAAAATTATATTTTTCTACGTATTTAGAAAATGTTTTGGTTATATATTGTGGCCTTAGTGGACGACCATCTGGCCATGAACATACATATTCATAATTAATTTTATTATCTTTATAAAGAGATAAATTTCTTTCTTGTTGCGTAATTTTTATTTTTTTCAGATGATTTTTAACAGTGTCATCTATGGAAATGCTCCTTTTCGAATTTTGTGTTTTTGTATCTTCGGGTATTAATTGGCCTTTGTCTTCAACCATACTGTGTATTACTTTTATTGTGTTATTTTCTAAATATACGTTTTCCCATTTTAAAGCAGACATTTCTCCTTTTCTCATTCCTGTCATGTAAGCTAAATAGGCAGCAGGAAATAACTGTGTATTTTTAATTAATTGCATAAAGGAATTTACATCTTTTACAGACCAAACTTCTATATCCATTTTGTAATCACTTGGCGGTATACGTTATGGGCAGGATTTACATGTAGCATCTGCCATTTAACAGCCCATCTTAGAGCTAAATGAAACATCTTGTGAGTTTTAAGTACGGTACCATTAGAATATCTTTTTTTAATAGTACCGTCTTTTAACTTTTTCTTCTCTAAAGGTAAATTACTATAGAACTGCTGAATTATAGGAGGAGTTAATTTTTTAAGCTTTATGTGGCCAATGTTTTCCTTTATACACTTGCAAAAAGCAATTACAATATTAGATGGAGAGTTTAAAGGAAAGAGTATGGGGACTTATCAATCAAATAAATGTAAAGAGATTATAGATGCAGTAAGAAAATCGATAGGTTGCCGGACTGTTAGCGTCAAAAATATTGAGAAAATACGTGAAATAGTGGATAGATATTAGTGCGTAAAATGAATAATTTACGACACAACTATTGGAATTTGAAATACGAACATTGGCCTTTGAAAATTAAATAATGCAGTGTAAAGAAATAAGTGATTTGTATTTGTTAGGAATATAATTGGTTTTTATTGGTAAAATTTATGATATAATTACTATTAATAAAATCAAAATAGTAAATTTTTATGAATTATTGTTGACTGATCCCTTAGGCGTTAGTTTATACTATCAATAACAAATAATACCTGAGGAGGATTTTTATATGAAAATAAGTGAAGTTATGAAGATTACATCTCTTACAAAAAAGGCTATAAATTATTATGAAGAAAGTGGAATAATTAGTCCTTTGGTAAATAGGGATAATAATTATAGAGATTACACTAAAGAAGATATTGAAAAATTAAAGCAAATTTCTGTTTTGAGAAGCTTTGACATACCAGTAAAAAAAATTAAAGAAATATTAATAAGTCCTAAAGAAATTGAAAAGATATTTAAGGAACATTTAAATAAAGTACAGATACAAATTTTAAATATGGAAAGATCTCAGGAAATTCTTCAACTATGTATAAATGATATTAATCTCATGAATTCTAATATGGACAAAATTACTGATGACATGATGCTATTAAAAAGAAGTTTTGACATGAGTGAAAGAGAAAAAGAAGGATATATGAAAAAAGAATTGTTACGTATTTTTCCTGGATTCTTTGGCAAATACATTTGTTTCAAATTTTCAAATTACCTTGATGAACCAATTGATAATAAAGAAAAAGAAAGTGCATGGATTCATTTAGTTAAAATACTTGATAATAGTCATGAGTTAAAAGTTAATAATGAAATTTTAAATAGTATTGAATCAGATAAGATGGATTGGAACTTGATTGAAGAAATAATTAAAAATAGAGATAAAGATTTTTATTCGATGAATAAGGAAGATATTCAAACTTATATAGACAATTTGTATGATATTGAACTAACTGAAACTGATTTAAAATTATTAAAGCAGTTTATAAATTATACAAGTTCTAAGGACAATATAAAATATATGAATGATTTACTTAAATTAATAGATGAAGATTTGAAGATACTTAGTTCAAAGTATAAAAAATTTCAAGAGAATCTTTTAACAGTTAATTGTGAAATGAAAAAAAGATACTCAGAGTGTTTTAAACCTAGTGTTGATGAAATTGAAAATAATATGGGGGTAACTACTTTACCTGAAATGATTTTTGTTGGATTTGAATATAAAAAAATTATTCCTCTTGGTAAAGTACCTAAGCTAGTTGAGAATTTTAGAAAAACAATTGATCAAATTAGTAATGTGATAAATCCTAACGATATTTATACGATTAACGGGATTGACAGCTTACCTCAATATAAAAAGCCTAAAACTTTAGTTCACAAATTTAACTTTTCATTTATAATAGGGGTACAAGTTTCCAAAGTAATACAGATACCACAAGATATGCAGGCATTTACCATACCTTCACATGAGCATGCTTGGTATACTACTTTAGGAGGAAGTAAAAATTTAAAGACGCTTATAAAAAATGAAATGACTTTAATTACTTTTATTTCAAAGGCGTATAAAATTGTAAAGTTCCCTGTGTTGACACTATATAGCAATGATTATAAAGGTACTGGAAAGTCAATTGTTTATAATTATATGCCAATAGAATGAAATTATATATTTAATACGCAAATTTCTTATTTAGTGGAACAACTGAAAAAACGAATAAATTACCTATTAGTTAATTGTATGTAAATATAATCATGGAGGGAGAAACATTGAAAAAATTTATTATTAGTTTATTGGTAATAATTTCAATGTTCTCTTTTTTTATATTATATAATGAGCAGAAGCAGATACAAACTTATAATATGAAAAATGCAGAACATCATCTGAAAAACAGTTACGAGGTAACAATACCATCCAAGATAAATTTACTTCCCAAAGGACAGCAGTATAAGGAAATATTGAATAGTTCAAATAATGATGATGCAAGTATATATTTTAGTCGTGTGGATGAGGTAAATGGAAGAGAGAAAATAATAAAGTATATATATGCAAATGACAATGAATATATGAATAAATTTCATCTTCTATGGGGTAAAAAACTTGATAAAAGTCTAATGAATACAGATTACTTTTTATCTACTGAAGATACAGGAAACAAAAATCAAATAGGTAAAATTGCAAGCTTTAATGGAATTCCTATGGAGATACACACGCTTCAGGGTATGATTGATGATGGACTTTTACTGGACGGGCCTTGTACTGTAACAGTTCCAGATAATAAAAGCATTTACAGCTTTAAAGACATGCTTGGAGATGGAATAGGTGTTAAAGATATGGACATTTCCAAATCACAGGATATAGGGGATGTTTCTAAAAATAGTTATATTGAGATATCATCACTTTTCTTTATAATCATGATTCTTATTTTATATGATATATTAAAATCTTATAAAAAGATTGCTGTAAAAAAGTTACTTGGATTTTCAACAATTGACATTTGGAAATTTAGAATTCTGAGAATAATTTTTACACAATTTATAACAATGATCCTTTCCACTATTATAATGAGCCTAATATTGTTTAAAGATCTTAACATATACTATATCTATTTCTTAAAAAATCTTTTAGGTATGTACTTTGTTTTAATGCTTATCACATTTTTAGTAGCTTCCATACCATATATATATGTGAATAATATAAATATATCCGCAGCTATAAAAAATAAATATCCATCAAAAGAGATAATGGTTTTTAACACAATAGTAAAGATTATATTATGTCTTGGATTTATATTTTTAATAAATAAACAGGCTGTAAATTATAACAATATAAAAATGGCATTTAATAGCTCTTATAAAATATGGGAAAATGTTTCAAACTATAGAGTTTTAAGTCTTGAAAAACTTGGAACTGAAACAAAATATTCCAATAAAAATATAGATATATACAAATATTTTAATAGTAGAGGGGCGCTATTTGCTGGGTTTGGAATGTATGAAAAACAGAGTGTTGAGGCTAACACCAAACTTCCTAGTACAGAGTATTTTGCCATGGTAAATCCAAATTATCTAAAAGAAAATTCTGTTTATGATATTAATGGTAAAAAAATAATGCTTTCAGAGAAAAATAGTAATTGGATATTACTTGTTCCGTATAAATATAAAAATAAACAAGCTGAAATCGAGAGATTTCATCAAAACTGGATTGATTCCTTTGGTGTTAAACGTAAAATCCAAATAATATGGATGAAGTCAAATCAAAAATTATTTTCCTATGATTTCATGGTAAACCCTGAAAGTGGATATTGCGTAAAGAATCCAATTTTATTTGTTGGTACTGAAGAAGGTGCCTATCCTGGATGGAACGCACAATTATTTAATATTCAAGGGAACCCATTTAAGATAAAAGTTGATAAAGGTGTGTCAGACAAAGATTTTATACAATCTGAATTAAAACAATATGGATATTTATCTTATGGACTCCATATTAACTATGCAGATGAGGAATTAAGTGCAAATATTAAAGAATACAAAACAATGCTTATATGGAGTTCAATTGGCATAGTATTAATATTATTTGTTCTTGTATTAATATTTGTCCAAAACATCTACAGCTTTTTCGAAGAATTTAAAGTTAAAATAGCTATAAAGAAACTTAATGGATATGGAAAGGCAGATAAATATAAGGAATATTTCATATTTATATTATTACAGTGGGCATTTATAGCGGAAGTTTCATATGCAGCTTCAATTGCCTATTTCAAGGTTATTCTTCTTGTAGTGTCTATAGGGTATATATTGGAGTTTTTATTTTCTTTTATAATGCTCAGCTATGTGGAGAATAAAAAAGTACTTGATTTTATAAAAGGAGGGGCTTAACTTTGGCAATCATAGAATTAAAAAATGTAGTAAAAACTTATGGAGATAAAAAAGTACTTGATAATTTTTCGCTTAAAGTAGAGGAAGGAGAGATGCTTGCCATAATGGGTTCAAGCGGAAAAGGAAAAACTACTATATTAAATATAATAGGATTACTTGAAACTTTTGATAAAGGTGAGCTTATTATTGATGGAGAAAACAATATTAAAGTTAATTCATCTAAAGTTGTAAAAATGTTAAGAAGTAAGATAAGTTATTTATTTCAAAATTTTGCATTGGTTGATGAAGAAAGTGTTTTGTATAATTTAAATCTAGCTTTAAAATATGTTAAAGAACCAAGAAAAATAAAAAAGAAGCTTATAAAAGATGCACTAACTGAAGTTAGACTTCCTGGAATTGAAAATAAAAAAGTATTTTCTCTAAGCGGTGGAGAGCAGCAAAGGGTTGCTGTGGCAAGAATAATATTGAAGCCATCTAAAATTATTCTTGCCGATGAGCCCACAGGTTCATTAGATGAAAAAAATATGCAGAGAATATTGAATCTTTTAAAATCATTGAATAAAAAAGGAAAGACTGTTATCATAGTAACTCATGATAAAAAAGTATCTGAACAATGCAGTAGAGTTATATGTATATAATTAAATCTAGCAAAAGAAAAATTAAAAAGGAGTAAAAAATGAAACTTCTGATACATGATCTGTCAATTAAAGATTTCAAACGAAATTTTAAAAATTTGCCTAAAGATATAAAAGTTATTTCGGACAACGGAACAATACATAATTGTATGGGATGTTTTGGATGTTGGATTAAAACTCCTGGAATTTGTATAGTACAGGATGAGTATAAAAACATGGGAAAAATTTTATCAAAATCCAGCGAGGTAACAATTATAAGTAAATGCTGCTACGGAGGATTCAGCCCCTTTGTAAAAAATGTATTGGATAGAAGTATTTCATATATACATCCGTATTTTACAATCAGAAACAAAGAGATGCACCACAGGGCACGATATAAAAATGTCATAAACCTGAAAGTATGTTTTTATGGTGAAAATATAACGGACCGGGAGAAGAAAATTGCCAGAGAACTTGTAGATGCCAATTCTGTTAATTTAAATTGCAATGTTAACAAGGTTACATTTACAAATAACATTTTGGAAATGGAGAGACATATATTATGAACATAGCTTTTATAAATGGCAGTCCAAAGCTTAAAAATAGTGTATCATATTATATACTGCAGGAATTAAATAGTCTTTTAAAAAATCATAATAATATGATTTGTGAATGTTGTTCTGGAGGTTGTAAACTAACAGAAACGGATATACAGAAGATAACTCAATGCAATATTCTTATTTTTGCATTTCCACTATATGTAGACAGTATACCATCTCATTTATTGAGTTATCTTGTAGAGATGGAAAGTGCATTTTTGTCCATAAATAAAAAGGATATAGGTGTATATGCCATATCAAATTGTGGATTCTATGAAGGTCATCAAAACAGAATAGCACTTGATATAATGGAAAACTGGTGTATAAAAACAGGACTTAATTGGAAGCAGGGCCTTGGAATTGGAGGAGGGGCAATGCTTACGGGAATAAAAAATGTGCCAATTGGCCATGGACCTAAGAAAAACCTTGGTAAGGCACTAAAGAAATTGTCAGAGAATATACTAGAAAATGCTTCAGATGAAAATATATTTATTACACCAAATTTTCCACGATTTTTATACAAATTTGCGGCTGAGGCGGGCTGGAGAAAATCAATTAGAAAAAATGGACTTAGTGTAAAAGATTTATCACGCTAAGAAAATATAGGGGCATGTGCAGAACATACCCCCTAACTGTGTCTTTAAGGAATAAAATATTTATTTAAAATTATATTCAGTGACTATGGAGTCTCTATCCATGGTTTTATCGTTGAAATATTCATAGAAGGATAGTCCTAGGAAGCCTCCGGTTATATTCCAAACATTATTAAAACCTAAATTTTGAAGTGCCAGTACAGCGTTATAACTTCTTTGTCCTGTTCTGCAGTGTACATATACTGGCTCGTCTTTTGGTATTTCATTTGTCCTTTTTCTAAGTTCACTTAATGGAATATTTACTGCATTTTTAATATGTCCATTGGAATATTCATCTTTTTCTCTCACGTCTATTATAACGGCCTTGTTTTTAACAAGTTTTCTAACTAAATCGATATTAATTTGTTTAAAGTCTCCATTTAGGAGATTGGAACCAACATATCCTGCATAATTGGAAACGTCTTTTGCCGTAGAAAAAGGTGGCGCATAGCATAATTCCAGATCCTTTAAATCATCAACTGTACCTCCAAATTTTATGGCTGTGGCAATTACATCGATTCTTTTAGTGACATCACCTTTGCCTATAGCCTGAGCACCAAGGATTTTTCCTGTTGGAATTTCATATAATAGTTTTAAATGTATTGGCGACGAATTAGGCATGATTCCAACCTTATCCGTTAGAATTACCTTTACGATGCCATATTGCACCTTCAGATTTAAAGCATTTATAAGTGATTCATTTAAACCGGTTGCTGCTCCGTTATAGTCGAAAACTTTTATGGCAGATGATCCTATATAGCCTTTATTTAAAACTTTTCTCCCGTTTATGTGATCTGCAACGGATCTTGCCTGCTTTTGAGCCGGACCTGCAAGGGATAACTTTGTTGAGGAATGTGTGAGAGAATTGTAGACTCCTATTGCATCACCGACTGCGTAAATATTTTCGTCGCTAGTCATATAATTTTGGTCAACCCTTATAGAACCTGTTTCGTCAATATCCAAAGCTGCTTCTTTAGCAAGGGTAATTTCAGGCGTGATGCCTATTGCCATAACTACAACTTTTGCTGCAATCTTTTTACCTGAAGTTAATACAATTTTATCTTTTTCGAAATTTTCAACTTTATCTTTTACAATCAAATTTATACCATTATCGTAGATTTCTTTGTGAAATATTTGAACCATATCATAATCAAATGGTTTTAATATCTGTGAGGTTCCTTCTATAAGAGATACATTGTAACCGGCATCCCTTAAATTTTCTGCCGCTTCAACACCTATGAATCCACCACCTATAACGGCTATGTCTTCTGCATTTATTGATTTTATATATTTATTGAGTTTGTCTATATCTACAACATTTCTTATGGTAAAAATATTAACATCCTGAATACCGGGAATATTAGGCACAATTGGCTTAGCTCCAGGAGACAACACCAGCTTATCATAGCTTTCTTTATATGTTTTGCCATTTTCCAAATTTTTAACTGTTACATATTTATCTATTTTATTTATTGATAAAACTTCATTATTCACTCTTGCCTGAATATTGTACTGAGCAAGAAATTTCTTAGGACTCATGAGGACCAATCTGTTTGCCTCATTTATTATTCCACTCAAATGATATGGAAGTGCACAATTTGAGAAAGATACGTGAGGTCCTTTTTCAAACATAATTATTTCATCTTCCTCGCTGAGTCTTCTGAGTCTTGCGGCAGTGGATGCTCCACCTGCAACACCACCAACTATTAATATCTTCCTTTTCATAATTATTTTCCTCCTTCCTAAAGCTGGACTGTTATTTTCTTTTAGTTCCTGCGTATGATCCCATTCCGCCTGAAACATTGATTACATTGAAACCTTTTGTCATAAGGGTACTGCAGGTTCTTGCACTCCTGCTTCCAGACTGACACATTATGTAGTATTCTTTGTCTTTGTTTAAATATTTTTCTGGAGAACTTAAAAGTTCACCCATTGGAATATTTTTTGCACTCTGTATACTTCCGCCTGCATATTCATATGTTTCTCTTATATCGATTAATTCAACCTTCCCGATTAAGCTGTCAATATCATTTATGTTGATTGCCTTCTGATTGCTTTTTTTAAATAATCCAAACATTTTGTTTCCTCCTTAGGTTTATATTAATAGTTCATTTAAATCCTTGAGTATTATTATTTTTCCTCTTTCCAATTTTATATATCCTTTTTTTTCGATACGTTTTAAACTTCTGCTGATAACTTCTCTTGCAGAATCAATTTCAAAAGCCAGTTCATTGTGAGTTGTATAGATTATTCTGTTATTTTTACCTATAAGTAGTTTTATGAGTCTTGTTTCTATTGACTCATGCATCATTTTTTCCTTGTTTTCTATAACAGTGCTGAACTTTTTGTGAAGGTCCTGATAAATATATAATAGAAATTCTTCATCCTTCATAATGTACTGCTTCACAATGTCCATTGGTATAATACATATTTTTGAATATTGAAGTGCTTTTCCAGTTATATTCAATGGTTCAAAGTTTGATACACAACTTAAAGCTTCGTGACAGAATTCTCCTTGTTTTATGTTATATAAATTAGTCTGTTCTCCGTCTGAATTTATCTTTTGTATATTGATTACTCCGTCCAGTACAAATAAAATTCCATTGCAGGTTCCCTCTGCCGCCTCTATATATTCATCAGCATATAAATTTTTGAAGTACGCCTGCTGACTTATTATTCCACTGTTTTTTTTATCAACTTTCTCTAATACGGGATATTCTTTATATAAAAATTCAATATCATGATTAGCGTTGGACATAATTTATTTCCCTCCATGGGTTTATTATATACGAATTATCAGTAAACTTATGTGACTATATCACACAATAATAATATACCTCAAAAGAGGGAGAATAAACTATTTTATATTTGCTTTTTCATAGCCAATTGCTGTTTTAGGACAGGCAACTGCGCATTTTCCACATTGTATACAATCAGGGTGACTTAGTAAATTACCTTTATAACTATAAGGAACTATTCCCAGGGGACATTTTTTTTCACATATTTTGCAGGAAACACAGCTGTTTGATACTTGAAGCACATTTTTATTCCTTTTAAACTTTGATACAATAGATGCCAAAGTTCCCATGGGGCAGAAATTACACCAGGTTCTATGATTATATACAAGGGACAGGACCACACCTATTACAGTTGTTACAACAATTAATCTGTAAAATACCATTCCTATACCATAGAGGTCGCCCCAATTTTTATATATACCGGATATGAAAACTGTCATCATAATTGTCAGGATTACAGCTCTGAAGTAGTAAGATTTAAAAAATTTAGGGGGCTTTTTCTTCCCACTAAATTTTGAAACTACGGAATCGTAAAAACTTCCTCTTGGACATAAATTGCCGCACCAAAACCTTCCTTTGAAAATAGAAACAAACACTGGTGCAAGCATGCAGATTATTGCAATTATTGCAAATCGCAAATCAAGTAGTCCAAGTAGTATAAAAGCTATTAATATAGCAAAGGAATATTTTTTCCATAATTTTAAGCCTTTTTTCATTTAAATACCTCCATTTTAATAAGTTTCTCTATCATTTTATTAAATATCAATAGTTCTATCTGTGACTTTATCACCTACATGTTATGGAGTATTCCATGGAATTTAATATTTATTAGTGGGTTGACTGCTGACGCTTTTTTGTACAGCAAAGTGAAAAGTATTGTGGAAAACAGCCCTTGACATTGAATTCAGCATATGATATAAATTAAGCGACAATTATTTAAAAAAATGTCGCTTAAAAGGAGGATATTTTATGCCTATATTATTTTCAGAAGAAGAAAAAAAGAAGCTCAAGGAACAAATGCTTGAAGTTGGATTTGATTTGATTCGAGATTATGGTGTTACACATGCTTCTGTAGACAAGGTTACAGGGTCAGTTGGGATTGGAAGAACAACTTTCTATAATTTTTTTCCGACAAAGGAGCATTTTCTCATTGAAATAATCCGCCATCAGCGAGAAAAAGGAAAAAGATATTTACTTGAGCTTTTAAATGGCAGAGAAAAAATGACAGTACCAGAGGCAAAGGATTATTTGAAATTTCTAATGACAGGGAAAGAAACCATTTATCAATATTTAACTATAGAGGAAAGCGGCAATGTATCAAAAACCATTCCTGAGGCATTTTTGCCAGACATTGAGAAGGAAATAAAAACAATAGATTATATTACATCCCATATGGAAGGGGTTAAAGAAAATTTAGAATATGGAATTATAGCAAATTTAATGAAGATGCTTGCAATAACGCAGACAGAAAAGAAATCATTTCATGAGAAAGATTTAAAAAAAACACTGGATGCAGTACTTGGGCTCCTGTTTTCCTATATTTTTAAAGAGGATGTGATTGAAAAGTGAAACAGGAAAAGAAAAATCCACTTTCCGATATATTTGTTTTTGCAGGTCAGGAAAAGAAGAAAATGATTGTTAGTACCATACTTTCAGGTTTTGCAGCTGTGTGTGGAATTATACCATATATAGTCATTGGAAAAATATTGATATTTTTATTGCCCGGTAATGTGTCGTCCCGGCAAATTATAATAAGCAGCTCGGTGGTGGCTGCAGCACTTGTACTTGAAAAAGTGTTTTCGGCATTATCGACAAAGTTGTCCCATAAAGCGGCTTTTGGCATACTTTCAAATATTCGATGCACTCTTGCAGAGAAGATAAAAAATACTTCCATGGGATATATAGAAAGTAGTACATCTGGAGCATTTAAAGAAACTATTATGGATCAGGTAGATCACATTGAGGATGCTCTGGCACATATGATTCCGGAATTAATACCAAATATTATTTTACCGTTTGCGGTAATTGCTTTTCTTTTCGTACTTGATTTTAGAATAGCTTTAGTTTCTTTAATATCAATTTTTATAGGCATTATGACATGGAAGCTTATGCTTGGGAAAAATGCAATGAAGATTTTCAAGTTAACCCAGGATGGAAACAGGAAAATGAATGAGAGAATTGTAGAATATATAAATGGAATGGAAGTAATTAAAGCATATCAGCAAACTGCCTCATCTCTTAAAAATTATAATGGAGCAGTTACAAATTATAGGGATGTTTTAGTTGACTGGTACCGTCACTGCCATCCTTATTTAAGTGTATACAGTGTAATTGCACCTGCAACTATTTGTTTTGAACTGCCCATTAGTGGAATTTTACTGCTTCATGGCTCTATAACAGTTGAAACATTTTTGATGTGTATGGTTCTTTCTCTTGGAATTGTAGGTCCTCTTATGAAAGTGGTCTCATTTACCGACCATATTACTGAGATATATGCGGCGAATACCAGAATACAACATATAATGGACGCTCCTGAAACCTTTAAAGTTAAAAATAAGGTTCAAATTTCAGACAGCGGCATTTCTTTTAAAAATGTATCTTTTTCATATGATGACACGGAGGTTTTACATAAATTATCTTTTGATGTGAAACAGGGAAGCACTACTGCAATTGTAGGGGCTTCCGGAAGTGGAAAATCCACAATTGCAAAACTTATGGTGCGTTTCTGGGATGCCAGTTATGGAAAAATTGAAATTGGAGGGATTGACATAAAGAAAATTCCGTTTGAACAGTTAATGAATCAGATTAGTTTTGTCTCTCAGGATAATTTTCTGGCAAATATGTCGATTGAATCGAATATAAAGATGGGTAAACCAGATGCTACTCACGAAGAGGTAGTGTTTGCGGCAAAACAGGCATGCTGTGATGAATTTATAGAGAGGCTTCCAAAAGGATATGATACAAATGTGGGCGATGCAGGAAGTTTACTGTCTGGAGGGGAAAAACAGCGAATTGCAGTTGCAAGGGCTATTATAAAAGATTCACCAATTGTAGTATTGGACGAGGCAACTGCTTCTATAGATTCTGAAAATGAAAAGAAAATAGGAATTGCCCTTGGTGAACTGACAAAGGGAAAAACACTGGTTACAATAGCACACAGGCTTTCAACAATTATAGCTTCAGATAAGATTATAGTGATGCAAAAAGGAAATAAAATAGCGGAAGGAACGCATGGAGAGTTACTTGAAAACTGCAGGGAATATAAAGTTATGTGGAACAATCACGTTGGAGCAGAAGGATGGAGTATTAAAGAGGAGGGAGTTACATGCTGAAAATTATTAAAAAGATTATGAAATTATCAGGAAAAAATAAAAATAGCATAAAATACAGTGTAATTACGGCATTCTTGTATTCCATTTTTATTTCATTTCCATATATGGCAATATATCTATTCTTTAAGGATTTTTCGCATAAAGAGTTGAGCATTAATACTATATTTTCGTGTACAGGAATATTTGCAGCTGGACTTTTGGGAGGAGTTGTTACAAAAACAATTACAATGCATTTGCAGGAATGTGCGGGAAATAATGTGGCAGCGGAAAAGAGAATTTATCTTGGAAATCACTTGAAAAGTGTGCCAATGGGTTTTTTTAAGAAAAAGAATTTAGGAGAAATAACAACTGTTTTAACAAATGATATATCAAGTTATGAGCATATAGCGAATGCATTTTTGGAATGGACTATTAACGGAGTTATCTCTGTTATTGTTTCATCCATTGTAATTTCTATATTTGATTGGCATATAGGTATTGTATTTTTATTGACTGCATTGGCCGCTCTTTTCATCATGAATGTAATACAAAACAGGGGAATGCATGTAATTACATTACACAAAAAGGCTCAGGCATCTGCAGTCTCTGCAACATTGGAGTTTATACGGGGCATTACTGTTTTCAAGCTATTTTCAATGGGATGGGAAAATGTAGAAAGAACCAAGGATTCTTATAGGAAATATTGTGATGCGGCTTATAGCTTGGAAATGGAAGTATTTCCTTGGAATGTGCTTTTGGATTTGATTTTACGTATTGGCATGGCATCCGTTATTTTACTGGCACCAATACTTACAGTAAAGGGGATTATTCCTGTAGAGAATGGGGTTTTAATGATTTTGGCAGGATTTCAGATTTTCAAGCCAATTGAAGAACTGGCAGGCGCTTCAAATACAATTCGAAGCATAGAAAATACTATAAACAGGATGGAGGAGATAGGAGATTTCCCAAGTATTGATGAAAATAGCAAGAATTTAAAACTTTCAAAGCATGATATTGTATTTGATAAAGTTGAATTTTCTTATGAAAAGGGAAAGAAGACCATTGAGGATGTATCGTTTAAAATACCTGAGAGTACAATAACAGCTATTGTAGGAGCTTCCGGTTCTGGAAAGAGTACAGTCGCAAGCCTTATAGCACGTTTCTTTGATGTACAGGCTGGAAGTATAGAAATAGGCGGAGTAAATATAAAGGATATAACTTGTGATTCACTATTAAAAGATATTGCAATTGTTTTTCAAAATGTGTATCTTTTTAACGATACAATAGAGGCAAACATCAGGTATGGAAAGCCGGATGCCACGAGAGAAGAAATTGAATCTGCGGCTAAAAAAGCTCGTTGCCATGATTTTATTCAGGAACTTCCAGATGGTTATAACACAATTGTAGGAGAAAGCGGATCACATTTGTCAGGTGGTGAAAAGCAGCGAATATCTATAGCCAGGGCAATTTTAAAAGATGCACCAATTGTTTTATTGGATGAAGCCACTTCCGCAATTGACCCGGATAATGAAGTGTACATACAACATGCGATTAATGAATTGGTGAAGGATAAAACGCTTATAGTAATTGCACACAGGCTGAAAACAATACAGGATGCCAATCAGATTTTGGTTATGAAAAATGGGAAACTTGTTGAATCGGGAACGCATAAACAGCTTATGAAAAGTCGGGGTGAGTATGAAAAGTTTTGGAGAATTGCAACTCAGTAGTGATAGCATGTATTTGTAGAGATTATATGGTTTTCCTGCTACTTTTCTTTTGAATGAACAAGGTTAAAGAGCTGAATTTTACTGGTAATTTCAAGCTTTTTATATATGTTTTGTACGTGATTGTCAACGGTTTTGTTTGAAATATATAGCTTTTTCGCAATTTGTTTATACGTGAGTCCATTAAGTAATAACTCAGTCACATTAGTTTCCTGTTTTGTGATTGAGTATTTTTTAATAAAAAAATCCGTTAGTTTATTATTTTCTATAAAATTTGGCGAGTTAAAGTATTTACTTGCAAATATAAGTGAAAATATATTGATTAGTAAAAAGTACAAGGGCATAGAAAAAATTTTAAGTATGACTATATTATTTAGCATAGGAATATATGCACGAATGGATTCGAAGATAAATAGTGGAAAAAATATGAGCGAGATAAAAGCAAATAGAGTAATTGCTTTTTTTAAAGATTTATTTCCTATTTTTTTATAATTCACTATTGTAATAAATATCTCATAGAAAATTACGAGTAAGATAGATATTTTAACGATATAATTGAGATACGGTATAGTGTATAAGCCACAAATTAGAATAGAAACTAATTGAAATCCAGAAATGATGGCAATAAGTCGTTTTTTATTTTTGGATATTTTTTTCAATAAAATACAGCTGACGAAAAGCACTCCACAAAAACTACTAAAGGATGTTCCTACTGCATCAAATATTTTAGATAGAGTATAAATAAATTCTGAGGATTTTTGTATACGCGTCTCATAAAGAGTAAAAAGTATTGAATTTTGGATTAGAAAAAATGATAGATTCAAACCAATAAATAAGTCTAAAGCCTTTTTTGTGTATTTCCGATTAATGAATATTGAAATTGATATAGCTGCCACGCCTGTAAAAATGGAAATCAAAGTAAATAAAATTGCTATGTCACTCATAGAATGCTCCTGTTCTTTAAGTCTGTTTTTATAATTATAGCATATTTATCAAAATTTATGACTAAAAGGATATAGGGGTTTTCCCCTAAAGTAATATTTTATTGAAAATAGGTAATCTTGCTCATTTTATTACGAAGAGTTTTATGCTTTACTTCAATCAATACTTAATAGTTTGAAGGGAGTATACAGATATGAAGTTAAGAAAAATTACTGGATTTGCCGCCTTTTTCTTTTTACCTGTGACACTAAATTATTTTTCGCCGGTTCTGCTTGTTCAATCTGGATTTGAAAATACTTTTTCTGTTATGCACATTGTTTTTGGAGCTATGATTATTCAGGCTATTTTCTTTGGTGCAGCATGGTGCGGGTACATATGTCCATTTGGTGCATTGCAAGATCAATTGCCAAGCAAAGGTAAAAAACCAAAGCTTATGCACAAAAAAAGGATTAATTTTAAATTTATTACAGGAGTGATATTTTTACTTTTAGTTCTGGGGCCAATAGTCAAGCATGGATTTAACAAGGTAGTAATATTTTATCATATGGAGGATACTAAAGTAACATTAGATGGTATCCATGGATTGATCTTGTATTATATAGTAACATTTTCCATAATTTTAATATGTATGATATTTGGAAAGCGTGTATGGTGCAGGTATTTTTGTCCAATGTATATTCTAAATTACATTGGTATTAAAATATCAAATTTATTAAGGCTTCCTCACCTTAAAATTTCATCAGATCAAAATAAATGCGTTGGTTGCCATAAATGTAATAACTCATGTATTATGGGTCTTGACGTAACTAACATGGTTAAAAATGAAAAGTGGAACTACAATGAATGCATACAATGCGGAGAATGTATCAACATATGCAAAAAGCATGTACTAAGGCGAGAATTTAAAAGGTGAAATGTGGCAGTTTTTTAATTTATACGATTAATTGAAGAAAAAGTTTTTTATGGTTTCCCCGGTATTTTTTAATAATGTTTTATTAGTGAAGAACTTGAGAAAGATGCCTGTTTTAGGGCAGGTATGATTACATATAATTCCGAGATAAATGGGACAAAATAAGTATTATGTTTAATTTGTTCATCCATAATATTGATTATAATATAATTTATGTAAAAATAACTACATAAAAATACTATATATACTTATATTCGTCAACTTTTTATGAAGTTTAATACATATTTACAAATTAATTTTATACTATTATGTACAAAAACTAGACAAAATATTTATTTTGTCTAGTTTTTGTATGTATTAAATTTAAAGATTTATATATTAATTATAATGGGGAGTGATTCTAATGAACTTTTTGAGAAATGTACAAGTAAGAGTAAAGTTGCTTGTTTCTTATTTAATTATTGCAATGTTAATTTTAATTGTGGGTATAATTGGAATGATATCTTTAAAAAACATTTCAAATAATTCTACTAGTATGTATAGTAAAAATATGCAAAGTATATATAAGTTGTCGGATATGAATAAAAATTTATCTGATATAAGGGCGGATACTTTAAAAATAGTTTATCAGAAAGATGACATAAAAAAACAGAAAGCTGAAAAAGATATAAAAGCCAAAGAAGTTAAAAATGATACATATATTAAAATACTAGATAGTACTGAGATGGATGAATCAGAAAAGAATATGTGGAGAACATTTAAAGGTCAGCTTGAAGATTATAAAAACATAATAGGAATTGTAGATGGGTTTATCGAAAAAAAGGATTATAAATCTGCAGAAGAAAAACTTCTCAATGAAGCAACGACTGAAAGAGAAAAGATGTCTGAAAGTCTTAATACTATAATAAACTTGAATCTTAATTATGCTAAAGATAGCAATAAAGATGGTTCTAATTTATATAAGATGTCCAGGACAATTATGATTATATTAATAATTTTAGGCTTTATATTTGTAATATTAATTGGGTTCTTTATGTCAAATGATATAAATGGAATACTTAAAAAGATGCTTGATTTTGCATCTAAACTTGAAAATTATGATTTATCGTATAATTATGAAGTAAAAAGAAAAGATGAATTTGGGAAAACGATGGCTGCACTTATGAATGCCAAGCAGAATATAAAAAATCTTGTTAAAAATATAATTGAAGATTCACAGGATATGAGTGCTGCCAGTGAAGAATTATCAGCTACAGTAGAGGAACTTTCTTCTGAAACGGAAGGTATACAAAATGCAGTAAACAACATGACATCTGTTATACAGGAAACGGGTGCATCCACTCAGGAAATCAATGCATCCATTGAAGAGGTTAACTCGAGTATAGGTGAGCTTTCACAAAAGTCACTGGATGGAAGTAATAGTGCGAGTCAGTCTAAAGAACATGCTTTAACTGTACAGCAAGATGGAGAAAGAGCAATTAAAGGAACTAGAGAAGTATATAATGAAAAAAAGGAAAAGATGTTGAAAGCAATTGAAGAAGGAAAAGTAGTGGAAAATATAAAGATTATGGCAGATACTATATCTGGTATATCAGAACAGACAAATTTGCTTGCGTTAAATGCAGCAATAGAGGCTGCAAGAGCTGGTGAAAATGGAAAAGGTTTTGCCGTGGTTGCTGATGAAGTAAGAAAACTTGCAGAACAGTCTTCGGAGGCGGTGGCTGGAATTCAAGATACTATTTCAAAGGTTCAAGATGCTTTTAAGAATATGTCTTCTAATGGATCTGACATACTTGATTTTATTTATAATGATGTTGGAAGAGAATTCAGATCTTTTGAAAGTATGGGCGATCAATACTATAGCGAGGCTGAATTTGTAAGCAAGATGTCTGAAGAAATTGCAGCCATGTCTGAGGAGTTGACTGCAACTATGAATCAGGTCAGTGAGGCTACGCAGGGCATGGCAGAGGCAACACAAAAATCTTCAGAAGATATAAACATAATAAAAGAGAGTATGAATGAATCAACACAGGGAATTGGGCAGGCGGCGAAAACTGCACAGGTTCAGGCGGAAACTGCACAAAAACTCAATGACATAATTCAAAAATTTAAATTGTAAGTAATATAGAGCTGCTTAATTAAAAGTAGCTCTATATTTATATTATAAGTAAGTATACATTGACAGGCGAAGTATATTTACTTATAATATAAATAAAAAAGGGTAATTTGATATTCAAGGAGTGAGCAGATGTCTATAACTTCAGATGTTATAAGGGGACACACTGAAACTATAATTTTAGCACATTTAGCTAATAAGGATAGTTATGGATATGAGATAAACAAGCGTATAAAACAAAAGACGGACAATAAATATGAGCTGAAAGAAGCAACACTTTATTCTGCATTTAGAAGACTTGAAAAGGCGGAGCTTATTGCATCATATTGGGGAAATCAGAAAACTGGTGCAAGGAGAAGATATTATTCAATAACAGAATTGGGAATGGAAGTATTGAAACAAAACAGGCTTGAGTGGAACGAATCAAAAGAAATAATAGACAAATTGATTAACGTGAACAGATGAAGAGCATGTATTTAGAGTGGCCATTTCAAATATTGGGAATTCTGAGTTTCTATTTGAGTTGAAATTAAAGTTGAATCCAACTAATTAATAGATAAAAGAGCGGTTTGATTGTTGCCGCTCTTTTTAGTTGTTTCAATTCCAAAAAGTAAAAAGCATGGTTGAAAATTTTAACTAAGTATTTTTAAAGTCCTTGATTTGCTTTTTTAAATCTTTGATCTGATCCTGTTTTTCCATTAAGGATTCAAGGGTTTCTTGTTGACCGGCAATTAAAAGTATGTTGGAGGCGATAGCAGTTAAAAAATTACCTAATGTATTATTATAGTCTGATGAATTGCCTTCTGTAACTTGAATTGCAATAAGACTTGCCAGCAGACATAATTCTCCAGGTGTTATTGAGTCAAAGGATGACATTATAGATCACCTCAGAATTAATATATTAAAAAGTTGTATAATTGTTACTGTGATTTAAATATGAAACAAGTGAGAAATTGAATTTATGATGAGTACTACACCTATAAATCTAATTGGAGCCCTTGAGGATGTACCGTCTTTTTTAAAGATTAATACAGCAAGCTTTCCTATAAATATATTTAATAAAATTCCTGCAATCAGTGCAATTGACCATAAAATATTTGTCATGTCCATTTTTAAAGCCTCCTTTATAATTTTTCAGTTTTTATATTAACATTTAACAGAATGCAGGATATTAAAAGGGCTACAATGCCCATAGCAGCTAGAATAATCATTGGAGTTAGCTCGGAGATTAGGTTTGCATTGTTAAATGTGATATCTGAGATTGAGTTTATAGCATAGGACTCTGGAGTAAATTTTGAAAGTGTCAAAATAGCTTTTGAGGAAACCTCATCAAGAGGAAAGAAGGAGCCTCCTAAAAGTCCTGTTAAAGCCATCAGTACTGACCCAAGTATTGTTAAGGTTTGCTGTCTTTTTATAAAGGGAACAAATATCATTACAATTCCGGTTATGGCAAATAGATAGACTGCAAATACAAAGGCTTCTGCACCTAGATTTTGAGCAAAGGTTATGTTAAAAGCATATTTCCCTATTATAAGGGTTACTATAAGCAAAATGACACTGAATATATAAGTTGAGGCTACTTTAGATATAAGGTATTTGGAGTAATTAATAGGTGAACTCAGTATTCTCTTAAAGATATCATTTTCTCTCTCTTCAATTAAAGTTCTAAAACCTTGAAGTATAACAAACCAAAGGAACATTAAGAGAAAACCTATCAAGCTTTTAGTTGTTTTGTTTTGAGAAATTGAGTCGTCTTTATCGTATATATGGATATTTGATGTATTTAAAGCTTTGGAAATACTTTTTGAATCTATGGCTGTTTTTCTAAGAGTGTTTGCTGCTCCAAGTGTAGCTTCTTTAACTATGACACTTTCTGAGCTTGGATAATTTTGAACCAGCTTTATATCTAGCTTTTTATTGTTAAAAAGATCATGCTCAAAATTTTCATCTATTATTAAAGCTTCGGGAACATCATTTGTATCAACTTTTTTTAGTATATCAGCTTTCGATACTGATATTAAATTTATATCTTTATTGTTTTTAATTATGCCTGCAAGCTCACTTGAATAGCGAGTTTTATCTAAATCAGCATAATATAAATTTATTTTATTATTAGAAGCCACACTTGAAAAAACATAAGTTAATGCAATAGGCAGTAAAATAACAAAGAACATAGCTAATCTATTATTAAATAGCAGCTTTAATTGGTTTCTTATCATTCTTAACATTTTTCCTATCTCCTTTGCGAGTAGATTTTGAAGAGGCTTTTGAATTATAAAAATGTATTCCAATTATAAGAAATACTAAGCCCAAAGCTAAAAGCTCTAAAAGATCTGTGCAGGCAGTCATAAGGCTATTGCCCTCGGATATCTTTAAATAGCAATTCAATGCTTTACCGTTGGGGACTAGCTGCTGAATTTTTTGCATAGCGCCTGGAAGTGAAGTTTTATTAAGTATACTTCCGCCTAAAATGCTCAGTCCCCAGAGGATGGCAGAAGAATAACTTGATATGGAGCTTTGATCCTTAGCCAAAGTACCGGCACAAAACACAATGGAACCTACAGCAAAACCGTAACAAATGGTTATTATAAGAAGATACAGAGGATTTCCCAAATATGCTCCAAATATAAAATGACATGAAGTGAATATTATAAACATTTGTACAGCAATTGCTAAAACCATTCCGAATATTTTACCAAGGGCGTATTGAAGATTGAAAGTGGGAGTTGTTTTTATTCTAAATTGTGTGTTGTTTAGCTTATCTTCAACTATGCTGTGAGAAAGTTCGAGTGCGGTTAATATTGAAAACATTATGCATATGCCAAGTGTAAGGTAGGTCATTACGCTAATGGGTCTAGTATTTTTATTAGTCGATACAGTAGAAATTTCAGAGAAATAATCTGGATTTTGAATTTTACTGGCAGTAGATTCAAATCTTATGGTATTTATATTTTGTTTGAATCTATTTAAGATATTTGTGATAATCATTTTATCAACTGGGCTGCTGCTGTCGGCAATCAGTGAAATACCTGTTTTGGTATTATCTAAGCAGGATTTTGTAAAATTTTGTGGTACATATATAAAAACGGATATTTTTTTAGCTTTAACCATGTTTTGACCTTCACTTAAGCTGCTTATTTTTGTTGTGGAAAAATATGATTTTGCATTCGCAGATCCTAAAACATCATTTTCAAGAGTATCTCCAAGAGAAAATGTTTTTCCGTATTTTGTAACAGAAGAATCTTTATTTAAGAGGCCAACTTCAAATTTTGAGACAGGCTTACTGGAATCGGAATTTCCAAGGGCAGTTCCTAAAATAAGGACTATAGCAATTGGAAATAGTATTAACTTTAAATAAAATACTTTGGTTTTTGAAAGTAATTTTAAATCTAGTAAAATAATTTTTAACAATCTAATCACGATAAATTCTCCTCTCTATTCTCTTAAAGACTTGCCGGTTACTTGAAGGAATATGCTTTCCAAGTTTACTTCCTCATATTTAAAACTTCTTAAGTTTATCCCAAGGGATCTAACTTTATCAATGACATCCATGGCATTTGTTTTACTTGGTGATACAAGCATGTATATTTCATTTTTGTTAATAGTCACTTTTTCTATACCACTTATATTTTTTATAGTTTCAAGTGCTTTTTTGTCTGCTGTACTGTAATTTAAAGTTAAAGTATCACAAGCATTCAATTTTTCTTTGAGTTCATCTTTTGTTCCGGTGATTATTAATTTTCCATGGTCAATTATAGCGACCCTTTTGCAGAGAAATTCTACCTCTTCCATATAGTGACTTGTGTAGATTACTGTCATACCTCTTTCTTTGTTAAGCCTTTTTACAGTTTCAAGAATGTGATTTCTTGATTGGGGGTCTATGCCGACAGTTGGTTCATCGAGTATCAATAATTTAGGATTGTTCATAAGAGCAACCCCTATGTTAACTCTTCTTTTCATACCACCTGAAAATTCACCAACAGCTTGATTTCTTTTATCTTTCAACTCAATTATTTCAAGAACCTCATTACATCTTTTTCTTATTTCACTGTTTGAAAGTCCGTAAAGACTACCGAAGAATTCCAGGTTATCTTTTGCACTTAAGGATTGATATAAGGCTATATCCTGTGGAACTATTCCCATTATTTTTTTAGATTCGATTGGATTTTCACTTAATAGTTTCCCATTTATTTTTATTTTACCGCTGGTAGGTAATTTGACTGTACTTATCATGGATACAGTTGTGGATTTTCCTGCACCATTTGGACCAAGAAGTCCAAAAATTTCACCATCTTGAACTTTTAAACTTATGTTATCAACTGCAGTGTAATCTCCGTATTTTTTTGTTAGATTTATTAATTCAAGCATTTTAGTTCCTCCTCTTGTTTTTTTATGCTCTAATTGTAGTCTTTATATAGAGAAATTCATATTTACAAAAGTAATTGGTTTGTATATTACTTTGGATAGAAATTCATGTGTTACTTTAGTCATATAGAGAAGGCGTATATATGATGGTATAATTTAATAGGTAGAATGGAGGAAGGTATTCATGATAGAGTATTTATCAACTAGAATCAGGCTGTTAATAAAAGAAAGTATGCGATTTGGGGCATTATTTTTGATATTTCATGATGCTTTTAATCGATTTCATAAGGAAACTCCATTATTTGTAATTATGCTTGTTTTAATTGTAGTAACGTTGATTAATGATTTTGTACGAGAAAGATTTTTAAAGAAGTATAGATCGATTTTATATGGTATGTCATTTATTTTAAGCGGCTTTATAAATACGTATTTTAGCTATAAACTTGCAGGAGATGGAACGTCAATATACAGTATTGTTTTAATAACTGACATTATGTTTAATAAAAAAATCGATAAATTCCTTTTGACTATGAATTTTATAAGTTACAGCATTCCATATAAAATTAGCTCCAGTTCACAAAGTAACCTTAGTATAGAACAGATATTTTTAAAATATTGTGGGATATTTATAATTATTTTCATAATGAGAAGTTTATTTGTTGAAAAAACGAAGGTGATTAAGTTAAATGAGGAACTCACTGAGGCAAATTCAAAGCTTAAGGAGTACTCCTGTAAAATAGAAGAACTCACAGTTTCAAGAGAGAGGACGAGAATAGCACAGGAATTGCATGATTCAATAGGACATTCTCTTGTAGCCTTAAGTATGAATTTGGAGTACGCTCAAAATGTAGCAGATATAGATTCTGGCAGAGCAAAAACTGTTATAAATAAAGCACATGGCATGACAAAAGACTGTATTCAAAAACTTAGAGATGTAGTAAGCGTGATGAAAGAGGATTCTTCCGTAAGCAATTTGCATGAGGCAATCAATAGCTTGTTTTTAAATTTTAAAAACAATGAAAAATATGAGTTTGATTTGAAAATGTATGATGGTATTGAGGAGGAATCGGGCAATATAAAAAGCTGCATATATAAGACGGTTATGGAAGGAATAACAAACGGCATCAAGCATGGAAAGGCAAAGAATTTTTGCATTGAAGTGGACTGCAAAAATGATAATATTTTATTTCAGGTGAGAAATGATGGATATATGGTTAAAGAAATTAAAAAATCTAACGGAATTCTTGGTATAGAAAAAAGAATACATGAACTCAATGGTACAGTAAAATTTTCTTCAAAAGAAGAAATGGGATTTATAATTGATGCAATTATACCTGCAGGGAGGGAAAAGCTGTGATAAAAGTTTTGATAGTTGATGATCAGGAAATAGTAAGAGAAGGACTTAAGATGATATTAAGCCTTCATGAAGAAATTGAAATTATAGGTGAAGCCTCAAATGGCGAGGAACTTCTGAAGCTTATGGAAATTAAGACACCGGAGGTTATATTGATGGATATAAGAATGCCTGTAATAGATGGAATTCACGCCACAAAAATTATGAAAGAAAGATATCCATATGTAAAGATAATAATTTTAACTACCTTTAATGAGGATGAGTATATTTTTGAAGGCTTGAAAAATGGTGCTGACAGCTATATATTAAAGGACTCGGGATCAAGTGAAATATTGACAGCGATTAAAAGTGTCATTCAAGGTGAGATGCTTTTAAATTCAAAGGTTACAGCTAAAGTTGTAGAGGCACTTAAAGGAATTAATAGCAGTGAAAAACAAGATAAAATTAGTGATAATAAAGTAAAGCTCTTAAAAATGCTTACACCGAGGGAAATTGAAGTTACAAATGGAGTTTTAGATGGAAAAAACAATAAAGATATTGCAAAAAGCTTATTTGTAACAGAAGGAACTGTAAAAAATTATGTGTCTAGGATACTGGAAAAGCTTGAAGTAAGAAGCAGAGCGGAATTGATATCTGAATTTAATTCCCATTATTATTTGAATATGATAAAATAAAGACAGCAAAATTTCTGGGAGGTAAATATGAAAAAAATATTATTGTGCCTGTTTGTACTCATCGCCGCAATTTCATTTCATACAACTACAGCTCTAGCTTCAGGTTCAGTTGATTTGTCCAGGTTTAACATATACAGTACAATAAACGAAGACGGCTCGGTTTACATGAAAGAATTTATAACTTTTGATTTTGACGGGGACTATAACGGAGCTTACAGGGATATATCCACAAGAAATACAGGTGGTGTATATAACGTTAAAGTGTCATTGGTATCTCAAAATGGCACAGAGGTGCCATTTAAAAATGTTCAAAGTGCTAAAAAAGGGGATAATGGTGTATTTGAGCTTATAAAACAAGATGATGACTTGTATAGAATAAAAATATACGTTCCTTCACGGGATCAAAAAAGGAATTTCAAGATAACATACACAATGAAAAATGTTGCTACACGGTACAAGGATACAGGAGAGTTTTTTTATGATTACTGGTCCTCTGGAAATAAAACAAAAATAGATAACTTGAAAATACATATTGCAATTCCAAAGATCACAAACTCAGAGAATATTAAAGCGTATTTTCATGGTATGTCGGGTGGAAAAACATCTGTGAAAAAAGGAGAAGTTGAGTACTCTATTCCCCATGTTGATTCAGATGAGCTTGTTGAAACAAGAGTGGTTTTTCCAAAAAACGCAATATTAAAATCCGTCAAAAGCAAAGATCAGTATAAATTAAAGGATATCTTGAATGAAGAACTGAATTACAAAAAGAAAATTGAAAAAAAAGCTGAAAGACGGGTCAACATCACAAAACTATTCAATGTAGGGGGTATAGTACTGGGTCTCATTTTTTCAATGATTACAGTTGTTACAAGAAAAAAGTTCAAAAAAAGGCCTAATTACAAATATAGTACTTATGTTCCTCTGGATGTGCCGGAAGAATGTACTCCTGCAGTAGCAGCATACCTTGTAAATGGATCTGTAAACGGAAGAACTCTATATGCTTCTATACTGGATCTTTGGAGAAGAGGATATTTAAATGTACAAAAAACAGAATATGAGGATGATTTTGTAATAGTTAGAGGTAACAAAAATTATGAAGGTCTGCTTAACCATGAAGTATATATTATGAACTGGTTTTTCAATACTGTAGGCAATGGCAAGTTTGTCAATTTGAAAACTATAACAAAAAGCAGTAAGAATGGAAATTTCAGCGAAAAATTTTACAAGTGGGTTCGAAAAGTAACAGATGAAGCAAGGAAGAGAAATTATTATGATAGAAAGGCAAGCAGCTTGTGTATAAAAATAAGTATTGCTTCTTTAATAGTTGTGGTTCTTTCTATAATAGCTATTGTATTAGGAGCTAAGTTTGGTATATTTTCCATGGCTGCGTCAATTGTTTCTCTTATATATGGTTTGAGTTATTGTTCAAGAAAGACTGAGCATGGGCAGATCCAGTATGAAAAGTGGATTAAATTCAAGGATTATATTAGAAACAAGCATTTCGATTACAATTGTGATACAGAATATATGGAAAAGTACATTCCATATGCGGAAGCTTTAAACATGGAAAGCACCAGCATGGAAAAACTTAAATCTGCATTTCAGGATACTTCCAGTGACATAGGATGGATATACTATTATGTTATGTTTGACAGTATGAGTTTGGGGGGACACCATAGGTTCAGCTATTACATGTACAACGCTTTTGACTCGGGAACATCGGGATCGGGAAATCCGGGTTCTGGAAGTTACAGCGGCGGTTCAAGCGGAAGTTCAGGCGGCGGAGGTGCCGGTGGATTTTAAAAATTCAAAAAAGCTCACTGCAGTATTAAAAAAATCTGCGGTGAGCTTTTAATTATAAAAAATTTCTACGACTTGATAGATTATTTGAATTTCCTGCGAAATATAAAGTGTATATACAAATTTACAAGGGAGGTAAAAATGAAAATAGATGAAAATAATTTTATAAAACAGCTGGAGAATAGAAATCAAAAAGCTCTCTACTACGTTATGGAAAAGTATGGCTGGGTAATAAAATCCATTGTAAAAAAACACATGTACAATATGAAAAATATGCAGGGGGAATGTATTAATGACATACTTTTGGGGGTGTGGAATAATATAGAAAGCTTTGAATGTAATAGGGGAGATTTTAAAAACTGGCTGGCTGGAATATGTAGATTCAAATGCATAGATTACAAGAGAAAATATTTAAAAGAACTAAATCATGAAAATATAAATGATTTGAATATAAGCCGGGATGATGTCGAGGAAAAAGCACTTGAAAATGAGTTGAGTTCTGAACTTGAATCACTTCTTGATTGTCTGAGCGAAAAAGACAGGGATATTTTTTATAAGGTATATGTGGAGAAAATGGATGTAGATGAAGTCAGCAGGGAATTCGGAGTCAAAAAACATGTAATATACAATAGAATATCGCGGAGCAGAATAAAAATAAGAAATATTTTTTCTTTGAGAAAAAAAGGAGGGGCTGGATGTGGCAAATAATATATATGATATTTTAAATAGGGGTAAATTTGATTTTGATGAATATGAAGCAGAAGATTTCAATGATATTGAAATGAAAATGCTGAAAAAAAATATTACAAAGTCGATAAATGGAAAAAGGCACAGCTCTAGAATATGTGCATCTGCATGTGTGGTAATTGTTATAATGGGAATTGCAATAATGAGTTTTGGTGCTACAAGGGCATATGCCATTTCAAGAGTGGATTTGATTGGGGAGAGCATTTCAAGTTTCCTTGGAATAGGTAAAAATTTAAGCAGTTATAATACGGTGGTCAATAAATCAGTTACAGATAATGGAGTTACAGTTACTTTAAATGAGGTGTTGCTTGATGGCGATGAACTTGTGGTATCAAGCAATATAAGTTCTGATAGAGTTCTTAAAGAAAATGATACATGGGACAGTGACATGCATCTTTATATAAATGATAAAAGAGTCAGAGTAGACGGCGCTCGCGGCGGAAGTAAAAATATAGATTCTAGTACGACTCAGCAGGTTATGAAGTATGATTTAAGTGCAATGAAGAATATAGACTTAAAAGGCAATTTAAATATAAAAATCATGTATTCAGATATGATGGTAAATATGTCTGATAATAAATATGGAACATGGAAATTTGAATTTAAGACAAATGGAGATCAGTTGAAGAAGGACACAAATACAATAAATATTGATAAAAAATTTGTAATTGGCAATGGAAATGAATATATAGTAAAAAAATATACAAGTAATGATTTAGGGCAAAAAATGTATGGCAGTATAGTTAACAATTCTACAAAAAATGAAACCTACAATGTTTGTGTAAAGGGTCATGATGACTTAGGCAATGATGTGGAATTTAGTCTTGTAAAGGGCACAAAGAACAGTTTTGTTCTCCAGTATCAGAATGTACTGGATGGAAATATTAATAAAGAGGCAAGTAAACTTACGTTGAATTTTTATGCAGTAAAAATGCCCGAGAAAAGTGGAAAAGAGCCTGATATAAGTCAGTACAAAAAGGTTGGAGAAGAATTTACAGTAAATATTAAATAGAATATATAATTGTTTAAAACCGAAAATCATGTAGGAAGAAGAATATATTCCTGCATGATTTTTTGCTTTAATATTAAAAATAATCATTATAAGTGTAACCTTTTTAAAGCTTTTACGTATAAACTTATGAGAGAATAAAAAATGTTCATATGAGAGGAGGGGGTTTTAATTTGTGATGACAATACTTTAATGAAAAATACAAAAAAAGGAGACAAAAAGTCTTTTGAAAAACTTGTACTCAAATATAGAAAAAGTGCAGTTGGATTTTCATACAGCATGATAAAGGATATTCATATGTCGGAGGATATTGTACAGGAAAGTTTTGCGGCAATATATATAAAGAGAAAAAGTTACAAGTTAAAGAATTCATTTAAATCCTTCCTGTTTAAAATAATAAAGAACAGATGTATAGATTATATTAGAAAAAATAATAAAAGCAGTGTTTCAAGTTATGAACAAATGGATTTGATATCGGAGGAATTTTCTCCGTATGAAGTACTGGAGCACAGTCAGAAACTTACTTATGCCGGAAAAATTCTTAATAAATTAAAGCTTGAATATAGAAATGCTGTATTTTTATATGAGTATTATGGTTTCAGTTACAGGGAAATTGCGGAAATTATGGACAAATCGCTGCCGCAGGTAAAAATCATCATCTATAGAGCAAGAAATAAAATAAGAAAATATGTGGAGGAGGATATGCAAAATGATAAGTGACGAAGAATTTTTAAATGGAATGTGGAAAAAGGTTTCAATGCTGGAATGTGAAGAGATGGAAAAAATGCGGGCAAAAGATTTAAATAGAAAAATTACATTTAAAAGAATATATATTTTGATGTTTAGTATTGTTGGGTTTTCAATTCTTATATTCTTTGCCAAGTATATGGAAGGCGCAGTATATCCTTTAGTCATTGGAATTTTGAGCGGCTCTTTTATATATGAAACTTTATCTAGTAGAATTTTGGAGGAAAATATTTATGAAAATAACAGTATCAAATTTGAATAAAAACTTTGGAAAAAAAGTTGCACTTAACAATGTGAACCTTAAAATAGAGGAAGGAATGTTTGGTTTGCTTGGCAGGAATGGTGCAGGTAAGACAACTTTAATGCGAATTCTTGCAACCTTGCAGAAAAAAACAGATGGGAATATTGAAATATGCGGCATACCTATAGAAAATGCAAAGGAGATTAGAAAGATAGTTGGATATCTTCCCCAGGATTTCTCAATGTATCCGGGAATGACAGTTTATGATGCCATGGATTATTTGGGAGTGCTTTCGGAAATACCTAAAATAAAGAGAAAAAAGAGAATTTTGGAGCTTTTGGAGAAGGTAAATTTGTATGATTGCCAGAAAATACGTATAAGGGCATTATCAGGAGGAATGAAACGAAGACTAGGTATTGCCCAGGCAATTCTGCATGATCCCAAGGTGCTGATTGTGGACGAGCCAACGGCAGGTCTTGACGTTGAAGAAAGAGTAAGATTTAAAAATATGCTCTCTGAGATTGCCAATAATAAAATAGTTATTCTTTCCACACACATTATAGAGGATATAGAAGATACCTGTAAAAATGTTGCCATACTCAAGGAAGGAAATGTCATATATCAAGGCAATATAGAAAGACTTTCTACCATGGATGATGACAATCCCAGCATTATAGGCGGATACATGAAGTTAATGGGAGGAAAAATATAATGGATTTGTTTTTTTTAGAATGTAAAAGAATATTAAAAAGTTACATTTACTATGTGTTTATAGGTGCCGTTATTTTGTTTTATGCGTCGCAGATGGGCTTTACAGACATGAAAGCAGTAAGTGAGTATTCTTCACCTCCTGAGAAGGTTAATATTCAGAAGTATTATGAAAAAAATCACAGGTATCCCTATGGTGAAAAGGCTACGAGTATATCAATTCAGACAATTCCCAATGTATCTCAGAATCTTTATTTTGAATATGAGGAAAATAGATATAGTACATATCCACTTGGTGTAATAAAGATAGTAAGATTAAAAGGTGACGACAAAATCAAGGTGCGGAAAATCCTCGAGGAAGTTACAGGAAAAAGCATTAGAGAACTTAGTTTGATGTACGATAAAAATCAAAAATTCTCGGTTGACAGTAATATGAATATTAATAAATTCAATGAACTTATGGTGAAAGTCGATTCCATTTTAGGTGGAGGTTCATCTTACAATAGCAAGGATATGCTTAGATTTACAAGGGTTCCCGTGACATACGAGGAGGCACTTAAAGAGCATGAGTATTTAGTGAGCAAGGACAAATTGACACAGGGGTATGCAAGGTTGTTTTGTGATTATATTGGTATAGTAATGGGAATACTGCCAATTTTTATAGTAGTATTCATGTGTCTAGCTGACAAACGCAGCAAAATGCAGGAGCTTCTGTATTTTAGGGACATATCATCTGCAAAATTGATTTTGTCTAGATTTTTTGCATTGGTTTTCATGATGATACTTCCGGTTTTTTTAATAAGTATTGAACCTTTAAGTGTATTTATTAAATTTTCTTTGATGAAAAATATATCCATTGATGCATTTGCCTTTGTAAAATATATTATGTGGTGGATTCTACCTACACTTATGTTTGTAATTGCAATTGGAATGCTTTTAACTACATTTACAAATACTGTAATTGCACTTGCATTTCAGGTTTTTATATGGTTTTTTAGTTTAATTACGACTGACCTCGCAGGGGAGTATCCAACGTTTGCACTTATAATACGCCACAACGATTCAGGACTTGGAGAGGTTGTACGGAACAATCAAAATTTAATTAATATAAACAGGCTTGTGATAATTGGGATGGCATTTATAATGCTTTTACTTACAATTTATGTTTATGAACAGAAAAGGAGGGGAAGATTTGACTTCAATTCAAAGATGCCAAAATTATTTAAGCTTGGCAAGAATAAATCTAAGGCTTGATGTATTATCGTATTTTGTATTTTCAGCACTTTACTTATGTGCCATCCCAATTTTTCAAGGAGTGTCAAATCTTGAGATGGCGGATACAGCTTCGTGTCTTGAAAATTTTGCAGCAGCAATTGGAATCATACTTATTGTACCTATATTCAAACCCGAGGAAGCAAGCGAAATATACGAGCTTATAAGATCAAAGTCCATGGCATCTTTTAAGCCTTATATTTTAAGAATAGTAGTTCAAATTGCTTTAATATTTTCTCTTACAATGGGATTTTGTGAAATGCTCAGGTACAATTTGTGTATATTTCCTTTTTATAAATATGCTTTGGGAACTTTCGTATCGGCAGTATTTCTTGGAAGTCTTGGCATGTTTGCGTCTTCTGTATCGGGAAGTACCATTGCCGGGTATATGATAAGCATGGGATATTTGATTATGAATATGATTACTGGAAATAAATATGTTCATAATTTTTATATCATGTCGATGAAAAACAACAGTTTTTACGAGAAATACTATCTTCTACTTGGAAGCATTATTCTTATAATAGTATCAATTGTTATAAAGAGCAGAAAAACACGATGATAAATTGGAGGTTGTTGATAAGTAAGGCTTGTCAACAACCTTTTAATTTCATAATATTGTTGAACTATTTGACTGTATAAATTACAATAGAGTTTAAAGTTTATAGTTGAAATCAATATGTGAGGTGCTATGTATGATTAATAGGTCAATATCAAATCCAGGTATATTTAAAATATTGGACACAAATTCCAATGAGGTATATTTTGGAGGCAGTCAGGAATGGTATGGTAAAGAGTGGCAGCGTGTTTCAGGCTGTGGTCCTACTGCAGCATCCAATATTATATTTTATTTGAATCGTATTCACAATGTGTTTAAACTCGGAAAAAATTTGAATATCAAAGAAAATTGGCTTGCATTTATGGAAGAGATATGGAATTATGTGACTCCAAGTAAAAATGGAATACCGTCGGTTGAGATGTTCTGTGACAAAATGCTTGTCTATGCTGGATTGCAGAAAATAACTTTGCAGTATTATTGTTGTAATTTGCCTGAAGATAAAAATATGCGCCCAAAGATGTTTGAAGTATTGACTTTCATAGAGAAAGGATTAGCTAAAGATGTTCCTGTGGCATTTCTTAATTTATGCAATGGCGGTGAAAAAAATCTCGAAAAATGGCATTGGGTTACAGTGATTTCTTTGGATTATACAGAAGATAAAAAATCTATATTTTTATATATTCTGGACGGAGGAATCGTAAAAAAAATTGATCTTGTTCTTTGGTATGCTACTACGACTCAGGGAGGCGGATTTGTTTATTTTGTATAATTTGTTTTTGAGCTGTGACTTATGTCTGATGCATGTGATGAATTGAGTAATTGTATAACGATTACCGAGTAATTATAGTATTTATTAATTATATTTTTTAATAATTTAGCATTTATTGTTGTAATAAAGTATAATTATTTAATAAGATAGTTACAGGGGGCTCAAATTTTTATGGGTAGACGCTATGTAATATACGAAGAGTTAAAAAAAATGACTGAAAAAATAGATAAAGATGGATTGATGTCTGGGTTTGATATTGGATTTAATGCTGAACAAATAGGAAATAATGTCGGAATTGCAAGAAACACTGTAAGCAAGGAATTGAATTTGCTGTGCAGGGAGAAACTTGTCATAAAAATAAAGAGCAGGCCGGTATTGTTTATTCACAAAGGTGCAATGGAGGTTATTGTTAATCATAAAATAGATAATAAATTTTGTGAAGTAAGAAGTATGTCTGAAATATTAAAACACTGCAAATTAAATATTCAAGATAATTGTGGTGAAGTTAAGAGTGAAGTTTCAGATCCATTTTCCAAACTTATAGGATATGACAAAAGCTTAAGGGATTCAATTGCAAGGGCCAAGGCAGCGGTGTTATATCCTCCAAATGGACTTAACATGATGCTTATAGGTCAGTCGGGAGTTGGAAAAACGTATTTTGCAGAATTGGTACATGAATTCATGCAGAAAACCAATTTGTCTAAAAAGAAAGTCCCATTTGTATACTTCAATTGTTCCGAGTATTATAACAACCCCGAGCTTCTGACGTCCCATCTGTTTGGATATAAAAAAGGTGCATTTACTGGAGCTTCCGAAGAAAAAGAAGGTCTTATAAAGAATGCGAATGGTGGATTTTTGTTTCTTGACGAGGTTCACAGACTTCCATCGGAAGGACAGGAAAAGCTGTTTTCAATTATGGATAAGGGAACGTACAGAAAGCTTGGATCGGCGGATGAAGAAGAAAGAGTAAACTTAAGATTGATATGTGCAACTACAGAAGATATAAAGTCGGCACTGCTAAAGACGTTTGTAAGAAGAATACAGGTAATTATTAAACTTCCAGAACTAAAGGACAGGACTTTGGATGAGAAAATAGAACTGATATTCAAGTTCTTTTATGCTGAAAGCACTAAAATTAGCTGCGAGGTGAGAATAGATAAGGATTTTATGTACTATCTTCTTGTAAAAAACTTTGATGAAAATGTAGGGCAGTTAAAAGGGGATATTCAATTTGTATGTGCTCAGGCATATTTAAAAAATATATCCAATAATAAGGGGTATCTTTTTATTGACAAAAAATTTGTAGGCGAATATAAAAAGTCAAACAATACGAGAGTAAAGATGGTTCTAGAAAATATGTTTGATGGAAAAAGGTATATCAGCATATACCCGGACAGATATGAAGACATAAATAAGAGGTTAAAGGATATTTCAAGAAATAACGGATCAGATATATTTTATGCTTATATATTTAAAGAATACACGAATTTGAGAAAAAATGATGTACCCTTGGACGAAATAATGAGCCTTTTAAAAAATAAACTCGACACTATATTCTATTATGATATATATCAAAAATATAATGAAGTGTCCGAAGAAGTAAATGAATTGGATAACATGCAGATACGTAATCAAACGCGGGAAATTATAAACTACATAGAAAAAAACGCCGGTGTAAAGTTTGACAATAACATAGTATATAATCTTAATGTACATTTTGCTACACTTGTATCAATAGCCAAAGATGCAGCCATTCCTGCTGTGTATAATTCAAACATCATGCTTGACAGCTGCAGGGGGGAATATGTACATGCAAAGGACATATGCAAAAAAATAGAAGATATATTTAATATAAATTGCCCGAATATAGAAATAGCTTTTATAAGCCTTTTAATCAATGAATTCAAGAATAGAAAAGTCAAAAATGATGTCAATTCTGAATGTGGAGTTATTCTCGTGGCACATGGAAGTTCCACAGCTACAAGTATGGCTGATTACGGTAATAGTCTTTATGAGAAAAACATAGTGCAGTCTATTGATATGCCAATAGATCAATCAGTAAATGATACGTTGGATATACTTGTAAATAAAATTAAAAATTACAGGTACAAGAAACTTATTCTGCTTGTAGACATAGGTTCGTTGGTATATTTTGGACAGATAGTCAGCAGAATGTTTAATATAGAAGTTCTTATGATAAAAAATGTTAACATGCTTATGCTGCTTGAAGTAGAGAGATATGTAATATATGAGACGACGGAGTTTAACAACATGGTATTGAAGTTAAAAGAGAGAAATATTGAATATGAGATGTGTGAAGGCAAGATTTACAGTTCCACAAAAGTATTGGTGATTTCGTGTATAACGGGAATGGGCACATCTGTAAAGATAAGAAAATTAATTGAGGATATTTTCAGTAAATTTATTTCAGAGAATATACGAATACTTGTTATAGATTATGAAGAGACTGAGAGTATAAATAAGCTATCCACCCATATAGAAAGTGGAGAGAGAATTGTAGGTATAATTGGAACGTTTAAAGTTGAACTTCCCGATATACCCTTTATATCTCTTGAACAGTTCTTTTCAGAAGAGGGAATTGAGCTTTTAACCAGTATACTTGAGCTTGGAGATAGCGTACAGGAGAGAGAAAATATTATAGAGAACGTATCTAAAAGATTTATAAATGAAATAAGTATGGAAAGTATAATAAAATATATAACAGTTCTTAATCCAGACAAGGTTTTGGAAGACATCAGAAAAGTTTACTATTGTATCTGTCAAGAAATAAATACAAAGTTTACAAAAAGGATTGCATTGCGATTTATGATACACTGCTGCTGCATGGTTGAAAGGGTTGTTGTTGACAGAAAGGTGTTACAAATACCATATGATGAAACTGTGAAGGATGATAAAAACGTAATATCTGTAATAAAAGTGTCATTCAAGCAGGTAGAAAATAATTATCATATAAAACTTACGGATGGTGAATATCATTATATTTACGAGCTTTTATTCAAGTAAGAGCTTGTAATTTTTTTTGCGCAAAAACAATGGCATGGTTATTGCTGAATAAATAGACAGACAGAATGAAAGGAGAAATTTGATGAATCATAAGAAAAAAGAGATTTTATTGTTGACACATGGGGGGTGGGGTACAAAACTGATACAAAGTTTAAAAATGATTATAGGAGAAATAGACGGAGTTTATGAGATTGCATTGAATCCATCGGATACTTTTAAGGAATTCTACGAAAGAGTAAAAAGTAAATTGGAGGAGATGCCGGAGGATTCTCTTGTCATCACTGACATATTTGGAGGGACAACCTCTAATGTAGCAGTAAGGTTAAGTATGGATTTTAAAGTAAATGTTGTTTCAGGATTAAATGCACCTATGCTGTTAGAAGCCATTACTTTAATAGATAATGATGAGTTTGATTTTGCGGACAAACTTGTGGATGCAGGAAGAGCGAGTTGTAAAAATGTAAAAAAAGAAGTTAATTTCAAATAAAAAGGAGAGAATTGTCATGGGAAAAATAGTACTTTGCAGAGTTGATAGCAGGTTAATTCATGGACAAGTAGTAACTAAATGGGTTGGTCAATCGAAAGCAAATAGAATTATAGTTGTGAGTGATGAACTGATAAAAGATCCGTTTATGAAAAATATTTATTTGATGGCAGCACCACCAAGCATTAAAGTTGACTGCTTCGGGTTGAAAGAAGCAGTGGATGCATGGAAGGAAAATGAATTTGGAACTGGCAATATACTTATTCTGTTCCCGAACCTTATGTCACTTGATGAGGCTATAAGAGGCGGAATTGAATTTGAAAAGATTCAAGTCGGAGGACTTGGAGGCGGTCCAAATAGAAAAGTAGTATTTCAGAATATAACGCTTGATGATAATGATGTAGAAATATTAAACAGGCTTGAAGAAAAAGGAGTAAAAATTTTCTTTCAGACAATTCCGGAAGATAAACCAAGGGACTTGAAAACTATTTTGAAAAAGTACAATTCATAATAAAATTAAGGGGGAATATTAAGTGAGTATTTTAGCTGTTGCTATTTTAATGGGAATTTATTATTGGTTTTCACGTTTGAGATTTGGATATACTTTTTCAGGCATGCTCATACAACCGATAGTAATAGGAGTATTCGTAGGACTTATAATGGGAGATATGCAGAAAGCAATGACTATTGCTGCAGGTATGCAGCTTGTATATCTTGGAGTTACATCTACACCGGGAGGAAATGTTCCGTCAGATCCAGCACTTGCCGCATGTATTGCAATACCTCTTGGAGTAAAAGCAGGCATGAGTGTGAATGTGGCTATTGCACTTGCAATACCGTTTGGAGTTATTGGAGTGTTTGTTGACCAACTGAGAAGGACAATAAATGCTGCATGGGTTCATATGGCTGATAAATATGCAGAAGATGCAAACACAGGTGGAATTATGAGAGCGGCTTTTCTATATCCGGCTATTGCAGGTTTTATAATCAGATTCCCTGTTGTATTTGCAGCGAATTTTTATGGAGCAAAGGTTGTAAACAGCTTTTTAAAAATCATGCCTTACTGGCTGACTCATTCCTTTGAAATAATGGGTGGAATTTTGCCGGCATTGGGATTTGCCATAACAATTATGGTGATAGGAAAAAAGAAACTCATACCGTTCTTTATATTGGGATTCTTCGCAGTTCTGTATTTGAAGATTGATATAATGGCAGTTGCAATATTTGGGACATGTATAGCGTTGCTTACAAGAAATAATACTAGTGCAGTGGAGGTGTAATTTCGCATGGAAAATAAAAATGAAGTAAAATTGACAAAGAATGATATAAGAAAATCATGGCTAACTTATTATATGGGAGCGGAACTTTCAAATTCATATGAAAGACTTCAAAGTCTTATATTTTGTGCATCTATGGTACCTATACTTAAAAAGTTATATTCAAAAAAGGAAGATTTGTCAGAAGCTCTGAAGAGGCATCTCAATTTCTTCAATACAGAAGGTGTAATGGGTTCTATTATACAAGGCATGGTAATAGCCATGGAAGAAGAGAGGTCAAAAGGTGAAGATATTGAGGAGAATACTATAACAAGTATAAAAACAGGACTTATGGGACCTATGGCTGGAATGGGAGATTCTATAATCTGGGGAGCAATAATGCCTCTTATAATTTCAATATTTATCCCATTTGCATCAAGTGGAAGTGCAATGGGAGGAATAATGCCGCTTATATTATATACAGGAATAACAGTTGCAATAAGCTATATGTTTTGTTTTAAAGGATATACTGTTGGAAAGAAATCTATAATAACACTTCTGCAGGATGGAAAGATGAAGCAAGTAATAAACAGTGCAAATATACTTGGACTTATAATGATGGGTGCTCTTTCTGCCAGTTATGTAACTATAAAAACACCATTTAAAATTACTGTCCTCAAGGGTTCAAGCATAGTAGTACAGGATATTTTAAATAAAATGGCACCTGGTATTTTGCCTCTTGTTGCTGTATTTGGAATATACTATTACCTTACTAAAAAAGGACCAAGATATACTACAATACTTTTAGCTATAGTAATTATAAGTGTGGTTTCATCTCTACTTGGAATTCTTTAGAAATTTACTTTGTATTGTTTTTATATAGGAGGAAATTTATGAGCGTTTACGAAGAAATAGGTTTGAAGAGAGTAATAAATGCATCTGGAAGGATGACGTTTCTGGGTGTATCAACTATAAGCGACGAAACAGCAGAATTTGCAAAGCAGGGCGGACAGAATTATGTAGTAATAGATGATCTGTTTGACAGGGCAGGAGAAATAGTATCACAGTATACTGGAGCCGAAGATTCCTGCGTAACATCCTGTGCATCTGCGGCAATAGTCCTTTCCATAGCTGGAATTATAACAAAAGGAAGGATTGACCTGGTTCAGAGACTTCCTGAAAGCGACGGACTGAAAAACGAGATAATAATTCAAAAAGGACATGCAGTTGACTATGGTGCTCCAATGACAACAATGATAAGACTTGCAGGCGGTGTGCCAAAAGAAGTTGGATATTCAAATCTAGTAGAAAAAGAGCACATTGAAAATGCAATAAATGACAAGACTGCGGCACTTATGTATGTAAAATCACACCACTGCGTTCAGAAGGGAATGGTTTCCCTTGAAGACATGGTTGAAATTGCACACAGACACAACCTTCCTATACTGGTAGATGCAGCTGCGGAGGAAGACCTGAAAAAATACGTTAAAACCGGTGCTGATCTTGTAGTATACAGTGGAGCAAAAGCAATAGAGGCAATAACCTCCGGCTTTGTAACAGGGAAAAAGCAGTACATCTCCTATGCAAAGAAGCAGTACAAGGGAATAGGAAGAGCCATGAAAGTTGGAAAAGAGAGTATAATGGGGCTCTTAAAAGCACTTGAGCTGTATACGAATAAAGATGAAAAGAAACAGGTAGAGAGACAGAAGAGCATTGTAAATTATCTGAAGGATGAAATAAATAAGATAGATGGTTTGGAGTGCAAAATTATAAAAGACGAAGCAGGAAGAGAGATATACAGGGCAGAGGTAAAGGTGGACGAGGCAGCTCTCGGTATGAATGCGGAGCATGTTGCAGAAGAACTGAGCTCTGGAAACCCGATAATATACGGGAGAAACCACAAGGTTAATCTTGGATTCATGAGTTTTGACCCAAGGCCTATGCTTGAGGGAGACAAGGAAATTATAGTGAAGAGATTAAAGGAAATCATAAATAGATAAATAAGGAGAGATTACAATTATGGCAGGAAAAAAGATAAGCTTTTATAAAGACAAAGTTGCAATAAATGTTCTTGCAAAGGATGTAGAAAATGCAGCAGAAGTAGTTGATGCAGCAGATGGACACGTTGCGGTAGGAGTGCTCTCAAAACAGTTTAATTCAGTTGATGAAGGAATTTGCGAGGTAAAAAGATGGCTTGAGAAGATACCTACGGTATCAGTAGGACTTGGAGCAGGAGATCCAAGCCAGTGGGAAAAGGCGGCAAAGATAGCAGCAGCAACGGATGCGGGACATGTAAATGAAGTATTTACAGGAGCACCTGTGGCAAGAGGAATGCTTATGGCAAACAATGCAGAAAATACAATGGTAAATTCTCTTGTAAGCCCTACCGGAACTCCTGGAAAAGTCAAGATTTCAACAGGTCTTTTAAGTTCCAAGGCAGAAGATGCAGTTGTAGATGCAGACACAGCAGTATTGATGCTGAAGGATATGAAAGTAGACTCAATAAAGTTTTTCCCTATGGGAGGATTGAAGAGCATAGAAGAGCTTAAAGCACTTGCGGAGGCATGCGCAAGACATGATCTTCCTATGATAGAGCCGACAGGCGGAATAGATACGAAGAATTTCGAGGAAATATTGAAGACATGCCTAGATGCAGGAGTAAAGAAAGTTATGCTTCATGTATATACTTCGATTATAGACAAGCAAACTGGAAAAACAAGAACTGAGGATGTAAAGAAATTGTA